>CBJNAT010000136.1:0-7105 GCA_966434585.1 uncultured Gammaproteobacteria bacterium
AGCCTTCTCGGGTTTGGGTGCGACTGGGAAAGGCGTGCCACCGCCCGGGCGCGGTCGGAAGGTGATGTTCACGCCTTTGTCCTTGCCTTCGGGGTTGGCCAGCACGCGCTCGCCTTTCATGTCGTAGACGAGGGTTTCGCTCGAGATTTCGTTCGTGCCGTCCGACAACCAGGCGTCATCGGTCAGGCGCACAGTGTTGTTCGTGATGTCGTATTCGATGACGCCCGCTCGGCCTTTCGCGAGTTGCTCAGGGTTCGTGCGACGCTGCTCGAAGTGAGCCGGCGAGCCGACCATGCGAGCATGGGAAAGCTGGCCGCCGCTGAACGTCACTATCGCCGAATCTGCGTCGATTCCGCCGTTCTCCAGCCGGATATGCACGTTGCCCTGGAACGTCCATTTACTGTTTTCGAATTCGCGGCCGCTTGCGGAAGCTTCGGTCGCTTCGACGGATACCGGGCCCTGAGAGATGCGCACCTTCCTATACAGAACCGTGTTCTGTCGATGATCGAGCACGCTCGAGTTGGCCGTGATCGTGATCGGCGTGGTGGGATCGGGCAGTTGCAGAGATTGCGCCCCCGCGTTGCCGAACACGATTCCGCCGAGCAGCAACGCAAGCTTATTGTGGTGCGAAATGACCATTCACCTGGGATTCTAGCCGCAGCGTCTCACCGTTCAAATCGGCCCATAGGCCGCGCGCTGAGAGTGAATGCGGACCAAAAGCGATTTGCACGGGCGCATCGGTGCGCGCGATGTTCTTGCGCATGTCGAGCTCGAGGCGTTCGGTCGTGGCGCGCGGTGCAGAATCCTTCTGCGGCGTCACGTCTTCAATCTGCACATCGCCTGCAAACTCGATGCGCTGAGAATCGGGCGGGACGTAGCCTGTGTGTGCGGTAAGGAGCCACCGCTTCTTGGTATCGCCGGTGTAGTCGACCCGTACATCGGTGAGACCGATGCTGTTGTCCATCGCATTCTGCGCAATGACACGCGCAGCAAGCTTCACGCGCGGTTTACCGTCCGGGCCCGTCTCGATGATGACCGCGTCTTCAAGGTAGTAACCCGGTTGTGGCGGTCTTGTTGCTTGTGAAGTCGGATCGCGATCCTCGCGAGTAAGCACGGCGTAAGTGACCGCGAGCGCTCCGAGCACGGCGACGAACCAAAACCAGCGGCTGTTCATGCGCCGTCCCGCGTCTGTGCTTCGATGATGAGATCGCATACCTCGCGCACGGCGCCGTGGCCGCCCGGTGTGCGAGTCACGTTGTGAGCGGCCGTGCGCGCGTGCGGGTGAGCATCGGCCACCGCGATGGCGAGACGCGCATGCTCGAACATCGGCAGGTCGGGTGTGTCATCGCCGACGACAGCCACCGCCTGCGGACCCAGCCCGAGGATGTCCAGCAATTCCCGCAATTCGGTGCCCTTGTTCGCTACACCCTGCCGCACCCACGTGACATTCAGCTCGGACATGCGCCGCTCGACCGCTTTCGACTCGCGTCCTGAAATGATCGCGACCTGCACGCCGGTGGCCATGAGATTCTTGATGCCGGCGCCATCGCGCACATGGAAGATCTTGGTCTCCTCGCCACGCGCGGTGAAATGCAGGCGGCCGTCAGTGAGCACCCCATCGACATCGAGCACGAGCAGGCGGACATCGGCTGCGCGGGCCGTCACCTCGTCCATCACATCACACCCGCGCGGAACAGATCGTGCACGTTGAGCGCGCCAACGAGTCGGTGCGATCCATCGACCACCGGCAGCGCCGTGATCCGGGCGGTCTCCATCAGGTGCACCGCCTCGGCAGCGAGCATCTGCGGCTGCACCGATTTCGGATTCGCCGTCATCACATCGCGCATGTGGATTCCATGGAGATCGAGGTTCCGGTCGAGCGTGCGGCGCAGATCGCCGTCAGTGAACACGCCGAGCAAGTGCTTCTCTGTATCGACGATCGTCGTCATGCCCAGGCCTTTGGCGCTCATTTCCAACAGACCATCGCGCAGCGTGGCATCGGGCTGTACGCGCGGCAGGTTCTCGCCCGTACGCATGACATCGGCGACGTGCAGCAACAGTCGGCGCCCGAGGCTCCCGCCCGGATGCGAACGCGCGAAATCCTCCTCGGTGAAGCCGCGTGCTTCGAGCACCGCCACGGCGAGTGCGTCACCCATCGCAAGCGTTGCGGTCGTGCTCGCCGTCGGAGCGAGATTGAGCGGGCAGGCTTCGAGCGGAACGCTCACGTCGAGAACGACATCCGCAGCGCGAGCCAGTGTCGATGCGGGCTTGCCCGTCATCGCAATGACGGGGATCGCGAGCCGCTTGACGACCGGCATCAGTGTCAGCAATTCGGAGGTTTCCCCTGAATTCGAGATGACGATCGCTACGTCCTGCGCCGTCATCATGCCGATGTCGCCGTGGCTCGCTTCGGCTGGATGCACGAAGAACGCGGCCGTACCGGTGCTGGCGAGCGTGGCAGCGATCTTGTTGCCGATGTGCCCGGACTTGCCCATCCCCAATACCACGACCCGGCCGCGGCACTCCCACAGCAAGGTGCACGCACGCACGAAGTCGGATCCGACGCGCTCGGTCAGCACACGCACGGCGTCCGCCTCGATTTCCAGCACCTTGCGGGCGCGCCGCAAGAGTGCGTCAGGCTGAATGACTGGCTCCATTGCGTGATGATAGCCAGAAGAGGGCGATTCGCGGTTGGCGGTTCGCGGTGAGAGGGAGATAAGATCCGCGCCCCCTTGGCGCTGCCGAGTCCTCAAGTATGAACCCCGATGCCATCAAAGCCCTGATCGAACGTGGCCTGCCCGGTGCCGAGGTGCTGGTCGAGTCAGACGACAACACCCATTTCGCCGCGCGCGTCATCGCACCTCAGTTCGAGGGGAAGCGTACGTTGCAGCGTCATCAGCTGGTGTACGGGACGTTGGGTGAGCTGATGGGGCGGGAAATCCACGCCTTGAGTCTACAGACGCTGACTGCCGCCGAAGCGCAACACAGCGGCTGATAGCACGGTCATGGACAAACTACTGATCACGGGTGGCGTACCGCTCGCCGGCGAAGTGCGCATTTCGGGTGCGAAGAACGCGGCACTGCCCATCCTCGCCGCGACCTTGCTGGCCCCGGAGCCCGTGAGCATCGGCAATGTCCCGCATCTGCAGGACGTCACGACGATGATCGAGCTGCTCGGCCGCATGGGCGTGAGCGTGACCATTGACGATCGTATGCGGGTCGAAGTGGACGCGTCCACGTTGAACGATTCGACGGCGCCTTATGAGCTCGTCCGCAAGATGCGCGCCTCCATTCTCGTGCTGGGGCCCTTGCTCGCCCGCTTTGGCAAGGCGGACGTGTCACTACCGGGCGGCTGTGCCATCGGTGCGCGCCCTGTCAATATTCATGTGGCCGGCCTGCAGGCCATGGGCGCCGACATTCATATAGAAAATGGCTACATCCGCGCGCGGGCCGAGCGGCTGCGCGGCACGGTACTGAACCTCGAGACGGTCACCGTCACAGGTACCGAAAACCTGCTGATGGCGGCGACCCTCGCCGAGGGCGAGACCGTCATCGAAAACGCGGCACGCGAGCCGGAAGTGGTCGATCTGGCGAACTGCTGGATGGCCTTGGGAGCGAACATCAGCGGGGCTGGAACCGATCGTATCGTCGTGCAAGGCGTCGAGCGTCTGCATGGCGCACGTTACGAGGTGCTGCCGGATCGCATCGAAACCGGCACTTACCTCGTTGCGGCAGCCATCTCGCGCGGCAAAGTACATGTCAAAGGAACTCGCCCCGATCATCTCGACGCGGTGGTCGCAAAACTGCGCGAGGTCGGTGCGCAGGTGCAGACCGGTGCGGACTGGATCGATCTGGATATGCAAGGGCGCCGGCCGAAAGCTGTCGATGTGCGCACGGCCCCCTATCCCGCGTTCCCGACGGATATGCAGGCTCAATTTGCGGCGATGAATACCATCGCGGATGGCGTAGGTGCCGTCACAGAGACGATCTTCGAAAACCGGTTCATGCACATGCTCGAGATGCGGCGCATGGGCGCGGACATTCGCCTCGAAGGGCATACCGCGATCATTCGCGGTGTCGAAGAATTGACGGCGGCACCGGTCATGGCGACCGATCTGCGGGCGTCGGCGAGCCTGGTGCTCGCCGCTCTGGTGGCCCGAGGTACGACGGAGATTCTGCGCATCTATCACATCGACCGCGGCTACGAGCGCATCGAGGAGAAGCTGAAACAGCTGGGTGCGCAGATCAAACGTGTCCCCGGATGACGCGTGCATGCGCATCGGAGTTCAAAGCCGCCGCGACTTCGTGTGTATAATTCGCCGCCTTCAAAGCGCCCGCGAACAAATCTCGCGCGCCTGCCGCACTCGGCGCAGGCGTGACGAACGAGCCGTCCTCTGCCGCGGCGCGAAGCGCGACGCAACGTTTTCGATAGGCAAGAACGAACGCAACTGGAGTCCTGTCCGCGTGGGCTGCCGGAGACCTTGATGACAGAAGCTGAGAAAGTAGATAACAGCAGGCGTCACTTCCTGCTTCTCGCGACGACCGCAACCGGGGTCGCGGGTGCTGCGATGACCGCGGTGCCGTTCCTCGCATCTTGGAAGCCGAGCGCACGCGCTCAGGCGATGGGTGCTCCGGTCGAGGTCGACATCAGCAAGATCGAGCCGGGCGCCATGATCAAAGTGGAATGGCGCGGCCAGGCCATCTTCCTCGTGCGGCGTACCAAGGAGATGCTTGCGGCCTTGCCGGGTCTCGCCGATCGGCTGCGTGATCCGAACTCCGACGAATCCGAGCAGCCCTCGTACGCTAAGAACGAGGCGCGCGCGATCAATCCGGAAGTGCTCGTTGTCGTTGGCGTGTGCACGCATCTCGGTTGTGCGCCGCTGAGCCGTTTCGCGCCCAAGGATGCAGAACTCGGCGCCGATTGGCCGGGCGGCTTCTACTGTCCGTGTCACGGTTCGAAGTTCGATCTATCGGGCCGCGTGTTCAAGGATGTGCCGGCGCCATTGAACTTGCGCGTTCCGCCGTATCGCTTCATCAATGAAGGTCGCGTGCTGATCGGCGCCGACTCGGGAGCCGCCTGATGAACAGTCCGTCCGCTGCCGGCCCTCGCACCCGCACCGGTGCGCTCGTCGACTGGATCGACGCGCGCTTTCCGATGACGAAGTTTGTCAAAGACCATTTGACGGACTACTACGCGCCGAAGAACTTCAATTTCTGGTACTACCTCGGCTCGCTCGCGCTGTTCGTGCTCGTGATCCAGATCGTCTCGGGCATCTTCCTGACGATGAATTACAAGCCCTCCGCGGCGGATGCCTTTGCATCCGTCGAGTACATCATGCGCGATGTCGAATGGGGGTGGCTCATCCGCTACATCCACTCGACGGGCGCTTCGGCGTTCTTCATCGTCGTTTACCTGCACATGTTCCGCGGCCTGCTGTATGGCTCGTACAAGAACCCGCGCGAACTAATCTGGTTGTTCGGCATGCTCATCTATCTCTGCCTGATGGCAGAGGCGTTCTTCGGTTATCTGCTCCCCTGGGGCAACATGTCGTACTGGGGCGCGCAGGTGATCGTGTCGTTGTTCGGCGCAATTCCGTACGTGGGCGAGTCGCTCGTGGAATGGATTCGCGGCGACTACTACATCTCCGATATCACGCTGAACCGCTTCTTTGCGTTGCACGTGATTGCGTTGCCGCTGGCGTTGGTGTTCCTCGTGATCGCGCACATCTTCGCGCTGCATGAGGTCGGCTCGAACAATCCAGACGGCGTCGAGATCAAGAAGCTCAAAGGACCCGACGGTTACCCGCTCGACGGCATTCCTTTCCACCCGTACTACACGGTCAAGGATATCGTCGGTGTCATCGTGTTCTTGCTCGTGTTCTGCACCATCATCTTCTTCGCCCCGGAGATGGGCGGGTACTTCCTAGAACACGCCAACTTCGATCCGGCGAACCCGCTGCAGACACCCGAGCACATCGCGCCTGTGTGGTACTTCACGCCGTTCTACGCAATCTTGCGTGCCGTGCCGAACAAGCTGATGGGTGTCATTCTGATGGGATTGGCCGTAATGGCCTTCTTCTTCTTGCCTTGGCTTGATCGCGCCAAGGTGAAGTCGATCCGTTACCGCGGCTGGTTGTTCAAGGTTTTCCTGTTTGCGTTTGCGGTGAGCTTCGTCGCGTTGGGCTACCTAGGCCTGCAGCCCGCCACAACCGCGTTCACGAACGCAGCTCGTGTATTCGCCATCATCTATTTCGCATTCTTCCTGTTGATGCCTTGGTACTCGCGTGCGGATCGCACAACGACGGTGCCGGAGAGGGTGACCTATCATGCTCATTAAGAAGTCACTCCTTGCGCTGGCGCTCAGTCTAGGAGCCCTGGTGTCAACCGGGGCGGCTGCGGCCGGCGGTGCTCATTTGCAGGCCGCGAACATCGACGTGAGCAACGTCGCTTCCTTGCAGCGGGGCGCCCGCAATTTCGTGAACTACTGCTCGGGATGTCATTCGGCGCGCTACGTGCGCTACAACCGTTTGGCGCAGGACCTGCAGCTGTCCGAAGCACAGGTGACCGAGAACTTGATGTTCACCGGTGGCCGTATTCACGACACGCTGCAGACGGCGCTGCCTGCAGAAGATGCAAAACGCTGGTTCGGTACCGCACCCCCAGACCTATCGCTGATCGCGCGCAGCCGTGGCGCCGACTACTTGTATACCTTCCTCAAGTCGTACTACGTGGATCCATCGCGCCCGAACGGCGTTAACAACCTCGTGTTGCCCGGTACCGCAATGCCTCATGTGCTGTGGGAACTGCAGGGCGAGCGCCGTCCGGTCTACACCAAGGTCCAGCAGCACGGCCACGAGGCCGAGGTGTTCAAGGGCTGGGAACAGGTCACGCCGGGCACCATGACGCCGCTGCAGTTCGATGCCGCCGTGGGCGACCTGGTCGGCTACCTCCAGTGGATGGCCGAGCCGGCACAGAACACCCGCATCCGCATCGGCGTGTGGGTGATGATGTTCCTCGTCATGTCGTTGGTCTTCGTGTGGCGACTCAACGCGTCGTACTGGAAAGACGTCAAGTAGTTTCGTCCACGCCGACCGGTCGCGCCGCG
>CBJNAT010000137.1:0-7083 GCA_966434585.1 uncultured Gammaproteobacteria bacterium
TCCACCGTGTTCTCGCTCGGACTGCTCCACAGCTCGATGCTGGGTGACTTCGCGACCGCGCTCTGGTTTGGCCTGGCGATGGGCTTTGGTTTCGAGTTCGCGCTCTACGTGTTCACGGAACAGCAGGCTCGCATCGCGCGTTCGCCGGTTCCCGCTCCGTTCGCTGGCGCGCCGATCAATTTGATCTCCGCGGGTCTCATGGCACTCGCGCTGATGGGCCTGCAGGGCTTGTTCTGAATGATCATCGCACTCCTCATGCTCTTGCTTCTCGCCGCAAGCGGCGGTTGGTGGCTGAGCGCGACTCATCGGTGGGCTCCGGCACGCACGGATCTGGCAGAACGCATCGATCGGCTCCTGCCGCAAACGCAATGTGGGCGTTGCACGCTCGGGGGCTGCAGGCCTTACGCCGAGGCGCTCGCGCGCGGTGAAGCGGACATCAACCAGTGTCCGCCGGGTGGCGAAGCGACGATGCGCGCTTTGGCAGATCTTTTGTCGCGTGAGCCGAAACCCATCGACCCCCGCTTCGGGATTGCCGATGCACCTCGTGCCATCGCTTGGATCGACGAAGAGCAATGCATCGGCTGTGCGAAATGCATCCAGGCGTGCCCAGTGGATGCCATCGTGGGCGCGCCGCGCTTCATGCACACCGTACTGATGGACGAGTGCAACGGCTGCGAGCTGTGCATTCCACCCTGCCCCGTCGACTGCATTGTGATGAAGCCGCTGGCTCACGTCGTACGCAACGTCGAGGTCGAACCCTCATGAGCTACTCGCTCAGATCGACCTCGATAGAGAATCCCGTGAGTCGCGCGGGACTGCGTCTCGATCCGCACAAGAGCGAAGCCACGCAACAGCCCGTTCGCATACTGCCACCGCCAGCGGAAGTCGCTCTGCCGCTCGATCAACATGCGGGCACTCCAGCGATCCCGATCGTGCAGGTGGGAGATCGTGTGGCCAAAGGGCAGCCCGTCGCACGCCCCGGCGCGACATTGAGCGCATGGTTGCACTCGCCCGTCTCGGGAACAGTCAGCGCAATCGAAACACGCCCGACTGCACATCATGCCGGGGCGCCTGCGATGAGCATCGTGATCGAGAGTGACGGCGCAGAGGCGGCGTTTGCGGATCAGCCGCCGCTCGTCGATTACGCATCGTTATCACCCGAAGCGCTCTGCGAGCACATCGCTCGCGGCGGCATCGTCGGACTCGGCGGCGCAGTGTTTCCCACTGCGCTCAAGCTGTCGCGCGAGGACCCCGACCAGCCGCTCGATCTCATTCTGAACGGCGCCGAGTGCGAGCCGTACATCAGCTGCGACGACATGCTCATGCGCGAGCGCGCCCGCGACATCGTGCTGGGCGCGCAGATCATGTTGTATGCCGTGGGTGCGCAGCGGTGTGTCGTCGCCATCGAGAACGACAAGCCAGAGGCGGAAGCTGCCATCCGATCCGCAATGACCGAAGCCGACGACGCGCGACTAGAGCTGGCAATACTCGGCACTGAGTATCCGGCGGGCGGCGAGCGACAGTTGATTGCGGCCATCGAGCAGCGCGAAGTACCGAGCGGCGGATTGCCGCAGGACGTGGGCGTCGTGTGCCAGAACGTCGGCACGGCCGCGGCGGTGGCCCGTTGGATCATCAATGGCGAGCCGCTCATCAGCCGAATCGTCACGATCACCGGCTCCGGCGTGCAACATCCGGCGAACGTCGAAGCGCGCATCGGCACGCCCATCACGCAGCTCATCGCCGCTTGCGGCGGCTACACCGACGCGGCACAGCGCTTGATCATGGGTGGCTCGATGATGGGCCTCGCGCTACCACGCGATGACGTGCCGATCGTCAAAGGCACGAACTGCATCCTCGTCGCCAATGTCGCCGAGCTTCAGCCGCGCGGCCACGAAATGCCCTGTATCCGCTGCGGCGAGTGCGCGCAGGCCTGCCCTGTTGCGCTACTGCCGATGGAGCTGCACTTTCACACCTGCAGCCACGATCTCGAATCGCTCGCTCACTTGGGCCTGCTCGATTGCATCGAATGCGGTTGCTGCGACTATGTGTGCCCGAGCCAGATTCCTCTCGCACATCGCTTTCGCAGCATCAAGCCGGAGCTCATCGAGCATCTCGACAAGCGCGCGCGCGCGGATCACTACCGGGAGCGCTTCGAAGCTCGCAACGAGCGGCTCGCGAGCCTCGCAGCGGATCGGCGCGCGAAGTTGGAAGCAAAAAGAATGAGAAAGGGGTGAGGATTGGCCTTCACGACTGAACCCGCTCCGCACAGCGTCAGCAGCAAGCGTGTTTCCGGCGTGATGTTGAGCGTGGTGCTCGCGCTCGTGCCGCTGATCGTGGTGCAGACGGCGAACTTCGGCTGGGGCTTGCTGATTCAAATCGTGGTGGCGGTGGAATTCGCGTATGCGAGCGAGGTGATCGCGCTGCGTTTGCGCCGCTTGCCTCCCCGCGCGTACCTGCGCGACGGCAGCACGTTGGCGACGGCGGTGTTGCTCGCGCTCGCCGTTCCGCCACTCGCGCCGTGGTGGCTCGCGGCGACGGGTGCTGCGTTTGCTGTGCTACTCGCGAAACATGCGTACGGCGGCCTGGGTTACAACAGCTTCAATCCGGCGATGGTCGGTTATGCCGTGCTGCTCGTATCCTTTCCCGCACAGATGAGTCTCTGGCCCTTGCCCTCCGGCATCGATGCAACTCACTTGAGCTTCTGGCAGACGGTGCAGACGATCGCGACCGGTCAACCGCCCTCGCAATTCGCATGGGACGCCATCACGGGCGCCACGCCGTTGAGCGAATTGCGTTCGGGCTTTCAACTCGGCCAAACGATCGAGGAAACCCGTGCGAGTCCAGTGTTCGGCAACTTCGGTGGTCGCGGTTGGGAATGGATGGCGCTTGCCTGCGCGGCTGGGGGCGTCTACCTGCTCGTGACGCAGACGGTACGCTGGCACATTCCGATCACCATGCTCGCGACGATCGCTGTGCTGGCAACGCTCATGAACGGTGTGGACCCGGGCCGGTATCCGCCGATAACCTTCCATCTCACGACCGGCGCAGTGATGCTCGGCGCGTTCTTCATCGCGACCGATCCCGTGAGTGCACCGAGCAGTCCGCGCGGGCGCATCGTGTACGCCGCCGGTATCGGTCTGCTCACCTACACCATTCGCACGTGGGGCGGTTATCCGGACGGCGTCGCTTTCGCCGTGTTGATCATGAACTGGCTCGCGCCCACGATCGACAAGCACACGGTGCCGCGTATTTATGGCCACGAACGCTGAGAACTCCCGTTCGCGCGGAGCACGCGGCGCCCTGCTGCTGGCCGCAACGGTGGCGATCGCGGCCGGTATCGTACTGGCGCTTGCACACGTGACACGCTCGGCCATCGAGCACAACGCCAATGCCGAACTGTTGGCGCAGATCGAATCGCTGTTACCGCCCGGCTCGTTCGACAACGACCTGCTGCTCGATCGCATCGACATGACCGCACCCGACCTGCTGGGCACCGCAGCGCCCGTGCGTGTGTTGCGTGCGCGTCGTGGCGGCCAACCGGCTGCGGCTGTCATGCTCCTGCCGGGCGTGCAAGGTTATGGCGGTCCGATCCATTTGCTGGTGGCGGTCGATGTGAATGGCACGTTGCTCGGCGTACAGGTGCGCTCGCATCGTGAGACACCGGGCATCGGCGATGCTTTCGAGCGCACGCCCTGGCTGCTCGCGTTCAAGGGCCGCTCGCTCGCGCAGCCAGAGCCGGCAGGTTGGACAGTTCGCAAGGATGGGGGCGAGTTCGATCAGTTCACCGGAGCCACGATCACACCGCGCGCCATCATCAGCATGATCCGGCGATCGCTCGAGTTTTACGCGAGTCGCCGGCACGTCATCTTCACGCAAGCGAGCGAGCCGTGAACTACCTGCAGCTGCCCCGACCTGCCGCTCGCATCCCAGCGCCCTGGCTAGCGCTACTGACGACGCCTCTCGTGATCGCCACCGACTCGCTCGCGCACGCGGCGCTCATCGTCATCGTTGCTGCCATTGCCATCGCGGTGCTGCAGCTTGTCGATCGAGCGACTCGCCAGAGCGATGAAGAACTGCGCAACTGCGTCGTACTGATCGCGGGGACCGGGCTCGCCACGTGTGCGGATCTCGTGCTGCTTGCGTATGCCTTTCCCTTCTATCGCTCGCTCCCGCTCCTCGCGCCGGCCGTATTAGCGATCACCTTCGTGCACATGACGCATCCCAGTGCACCGGGCGAGCGTTCACCGACGAGGTACGCGGAGCTGTCGCTCGCGCTGCTCACCCTCGGTGTGGCCCGAGAAATCGTCGGGCATGGCTCGCTGCTGCATGACTTGGCAGCCCCGGTCTCCGTGAAATTTCTGCCGCCGGAGATGGGTTTCTTTCTCGCAGCGCTTGCGCCGGGTGCGTTCATCGCGCTGGGTATTCTCGCGGCACTCATTCAGTGGCTGCACAGTCGCTTCCAGAAACAATGAATCGAAAGAAGATCGCGCTGATCTTCTCGCGACTGCGCGAGTGGAATCCGAAACCGACGACCGAGCTCAACTACACCACGCCGTTCGAGTTGCTGGTCGCCGTGATTCTCTCGGCGCAGGCTACCGACAAGGGCGTGAATCTCGCGACCAACCGCCTCTTCAAGGACGCGAATACGCCACAGGCCATCTTCAAACTTGGTGTCCCTGGTCTTTCGAAATACATCCGCACCATCGGGCTCTACAACGGCAAAGCCAAGAACATCATCGAGACCTGCCGCATTCTGATCGAACAGCACGGCGGTGAAGTACCGCGCAATCGCGAAGCCCTCGAGGCGCTACCCGGTGTGGGCAGAAAAACGGCAAACGTGATTCTCAACACAGCATTCGGCGAACCGACCATCGCCGTCGACACGCACATCTTCCGCGTATCCAACCGCACGGGCCTTGCGCCCGGCGCCACGGTGCGGGCGGTGGAGGATCATCTGTTGAAAGTGGTACCCGACGAGTTCAAGCACGATGCGCATCACTGGCTGATCCTGCACGGCCGTTACACGTGCGTGGCGCGCAAGCCGAAATGCCCTACATGCATCATTGCGGATTTGTGTGAGTACAAGGGGAAGACCGTCGAGCCGAAGGCTCGTCTTTAGACTGTAGGCTGTAAGCTGTAGGCTGTAGGTCGGAACAGACAAGAGCAGCCCGTTCTTCTCTGGCTACAGCCCACAGCCTACAGCCTTCTCTCTCCATGCCCTTCTTCCACGACCAATCCCGCGACCAGCTGCGCCGCATGTATGTCGAAGCGTGGCGCAAACATCGAGAGCGCCTGCCCATGGAGCCACTCGAGGCGCAGATCGCTGATGTGATCGCCGCGCATCCGGAATATCACGCGCTGTTCGACGCGCCCGAGCGCGCGCTGCACGAGGACTACACACCGGAGCGCGGCGAATCCAACCCATTCCTGCACTTGGGGCTTCATCTCGCGATTCGCGAACAAGTGGGAACGGATCGACCGGCAGGCATCCGTGCGGCGTATCAAGCACTCGTGCTACGACGTGGCCATCACGATGCCGAGCACCTCATTGCAGAGTGTTTGGGCCGCGCTCTTTGGGAAGCTCAGCGGTCGGGGCGACCGCCAGATGAGCAGGCGTATTTGGAGGCGGTGCGCAGGAGCGGGTGATTGAATGGGCTACGGGTTACGGGCTACGGTCAGAAGATGAGAGGACTCCTGCCGTAGCCTGTAGCCTACGATTCAATCGCCGTATGCCCGCTCCCCATGCTGGGCCAGGTCCAGACCTTCCGTCTCCTGCTCCTCGCTCACTCGCAAGCCAATCGTGACATCGAGCACTTTGAGCAGCCCGTACGTCCATAGGGCGCACCACGCCGCGCTTGCAACGACGCCCAGAGCTTGCACGGCGAGTTGCTGGCTCATGCTCATGTTCGCGGCATAGCCGGCGCCACCGAGGCTCGCATCGACGAATACGGCCGTGAGCAACGTCCCGAGTACACCGCCCACACCGTGCACCGGCGCGACGTCCAGCGAGTCGTCCACTTGCAGCGTGCGCTTCAGGAATTGCGTCGCGAAGAAGCACACGAGACCAGCGCTCGTGCCGATGACGATCGCGCCGACCGGCCCCACGAAGCCCGAAGCGGGTGTGATGGTGCCGAGGCCCGCGACCATGCCGGTGACGATGCCGAGCACGCTGGGTTTGCCGTACCGCATCCATTCCAGGCACATCCATGCAAGCGCGCCGGTGGCTGCGCCGAGGTGGGTCACCAGGATCGCCATGCCGGCAGAGCCATTGGCGGCGAGCGCACTGCCGCCGTTGAAGCCGAACCAACCGACCCACAACATGCCCGCACCCAATACGGTGAGCGGCATGCTGTGCGGCGGCATCGCGACTTGCGGAAAGCCACGGCGACGACCCAACACCAGTGCGGCGACCAGCGCCGCCACACCCGCGTTCACGTGCACGACGATGCCACCCGCAAAATCGAGCACGCCGAGTTTTGCCAGCCAGCCGCCGCCCCACACCCAGTGGCACACAGGGACGTAGACGAACAGCAGCCACAACGCGCTGAACCACAACACCGCACTGAAGCGCATGCGTTCGGCGAAGCCACCGATGATCAAGGCGGGCGTGATGATCGCGAACGTGAGCTGGAACATCGCGAACACGGTCTCGGGCAGCGAGCCGGTCACGGCCTCGCGAGAGACACCGGCGAACATCGATTTGCTCAGCGAGCCAATGAACCCCTGGAGCGACGCACCGTCGGCAAACGCAAGACCGTAGCCGCACAAGATCCAAAGCACCGACACCACACAGCAGATCGCAAAGCACTGCATGAGGATGGAGAGCACGTTCTTCTGCCGGACGAGCCCGCCGTAGAACGCCGCAAGCCCCGGAAGGGTCATGAACAGTACGAGGGCCGTCGCCGTCATGATCCAGGCGGCATCGCCATCTTGCACCGTGCCTTGTGCGTGCGAGGTCGCCGGCAAGAGCACGGCACAAGACAGCGCCAGCAGCCCGCAGGCTGCGCGTTTGATATGCAGCATCTGTTTCCCCCTGCCCGCGTGAAAGCGTTGAGTGGCTGATCGTTGTGTGCGCGGACGGGC
>CBJNAT010000138.1:0-7074 GCA_966434585.1 uncultured Gammaproteobacteria bacterium
GGCACATGGCCGTTCCTGCGCGTCCTGCGCCCACGGCATTGGCACATCCCTGTGCGGCAGATGTGCCCCGCCGCCGCAGGTGGCGAGCTGTGAGCGAAAATCACACTTTTCGCTCGCAGCTGCGAGCGGCCGCTCACGCACGTCCTGTGCTCCGCGGCATTCGTGCATCCCTGCACATCTCGCGACAGGAAGTCCGATCGCTCGCTTCATAACTGTGCGCCGAGGTAAGCGCAGATGCGAAGGAGGTCTGCGAAAACGCCACCCGCGGTGACCTCTGGACCCGCTCCCGGACCCTGCACCACCAGCGGATTTTGGTTGTAGCGGCTGGTGATGAAGCGCACGACGTTATCGGTCAAATTGATGTTGGCGAAGGTGTGCGTGCGATCGAGCTCGACTAAACCGACCGATGCTTTGCGCGTCGCTGCATCGAGCGAACCCACATAGCGCAGCACATGGTTGCGTTGTTTGGCGCGCTCCACGCGTTCACGCATCTCGCCATCGAACTGCGGCAGCCGATCGAGGAACTCCTGCACGCTGCAGGAGGTGAGCGCAGCCGGTACCAGCCCTTCGAGCTGCACGTCTTTCAATTCGAGCCGCAATCCCATCTCGCGACCGAGGATGATCAGCTTGCGAGCGAAGTCGACACCGGAAAGATCGTCACGAGGATCGGGCTCTGTGTAGCCCTTTGCCTTCGCATCGCGAACGATCGTGGAGAACGGCGTCGACCCATCCCACACATTGAAAAGATACGACAGCGTGCCGGAGAGAATGCCTTCGATCCGCACGATCTCATCGCCGGTTTCGCGCAGATCGCGCAGCGTCTGAATCACCGGCAAACCCGCGCCGACGGTCGCCTCATACAAATAGTGGCTGCCGCCCTGACGTTTGGCTTCGCGGATCCGCTCGAAGAACCCGTAATCGCCGCTGTTCGCCTTCTTATTCGGTGTGACGATGTGAATGCCGGCAGCCAACCACTGCGGGTACAGCGCTGCGACTTCAGCGCTCGCGGAGCAATCGATGATGATCGCGTGCGGCAGATGGTCAGCGTGTACGTGCTCGGCAAACTTCTTCATGTCCGCCTTGACGGTGCTCGCCTCAAAGGCTTTGCGCCAGCCTTGGAGCTTGATCTCTGCGTCAGCGAGCAGCATCTGCTTCGAGCTCATGACACCGCGCACCCTCAGGTCTAGCTTCAGCTCGCGTGAGAGGCGTTCGATCTGTGTCGCTAGCTGATCGAGCAACACTCCGCCCACGACACCGGGACCGATCAACCCAATGGAGATCGTGTGCGGCGAGAGATAGAAGCTCGAGTGCACCGAGCGCAGCGCACGCGAGGCCTGCTTGCCATCGATGACGACGGAGATGTTGCGCTCGGACGCGCCCTGCGCGATCGCGCGGACGTTGACCGCAGCACTACCGAGAGCCCCAAACAATTTCGCCGCGACACCATGAGCACCGGCCATGCCATCGCCCACCACAGCGAGGATGCTGCAGCCGCGAGTGACTTCGACACGTTGGATTTGACCCTGGCGCAACTCGCTTTCGAACGCATCGCGGACGATGCGCTCGACGCGGTCGGCGTCCGTCTCGGGAATGGCGAAGCAGATGGAGTGTTCGGAGCTCCCCTGCGAAATCAGGATGACTGAAATGCCATGTTCGCGCAGCGCGCCGAACAGACGATGCGCCGTACCCGGTACGCCGATCATCCCCGCGCCTTCCAGATTCACGAGCGCGATGCGGTCGATGGACGTCGTGCCTTTGACCAGCAGCTTCGATTCCGAGCGCTCGCAGATCAAGGTGCCCGCCTTCTCCGGCGCGAACGTGTTCCGAATCCAGATCGGGATGTTCTTCGTGACCGCCGGCGCCATCGTCTGCGGATGGATGACTTTGGCGCCGAAATACGCGAGCTCCATCGCCTCGTTGTAGGAGAGCGAGTCGATGATCGTGGCATCGGGAACGAGACGCGGATCGGCGCTCAGCACGCCATCGACGTCCGTCCAGATGATGATGTCCTCGGCATCGAGCAGTGCACCGAAGATCGATGCGGAGAAGTCGCTGCCGTTGCGGCCGAGCGTCGTCTGCAACCCCTCTGCGTCGCGCGCAATGAAGCCAGTGATGATGTAAGTGGCCGGACCTTGCTTGTGCAGCAGCGGCGCGGCGTTCTGATGCGACTTCTCCCAGCGCACGCTCGGACCCAACGAGCCCCAGTCAACCTCGACGATCTCGCGGGCATCGACCCACTCCACCGAGCCCGGACGCTTGCCGCGCTGGCGCAGATAACGGAAGAACAGACGGGTGGACCAGATCTCGCCGTAGCCGGCGACGAGATCGCGCACGGTCTGCGAGGCGGAGCGGATCAGGCGAATCGCTTGCAGGATGCCGGCGATGTTCTTGCAGTCAGCCTCGAACTCCGCCATGAACTCAGCACGCACCGTCGGTTCGAGAAGCGCGGTCGCAATCGTCTCGTGGCGTGCACGGATCGCCTCGATCTTCTCGGCGAGTTGCTCATCCTGCTTCTCGGCCGCGATGACCAAATTCAGCAGGGCATCTGTGATCCCGCGGCACGCGGACAGCACCACGCCGAGCCGCTGCTGCGGATCCGCTTCAAGGATGTTCGCCACGCGCTCCATGCAGAGCGCATCGGCGACACTGGAACCGCCGAATTTATGTACCCGCCAACGCTGCACGTACTGTCATCTCTTCATGTGTAGGCTGAAGTTGCGAACATCGCGCACGCGACCGGCCTGCACCATCGCGTAACGGTACAGAGCGATCACTCGAATACGTAGAAGCGCGCGCAACGCCAAGGGGGCGACACTGTACTCAAGGCGGGCAGGACCCAGCAAGCAGACGAGGGAGGAGTCGTGAGGGGATTCAAAGGCGTGCCGAAAAGCGGGCTTGTGTCAGCCCGCCGCGCGGCGGCGGATTACCCGATAGATGCGTTGGAGCGACCGAATGGCAGCAAGGTGCCGCCTGCGCTCTCACCGTGTGCCGCCGGAAAACCCGGTCGGGCGAAGCACACTGTTTCGCTACCGTCGAATGCTGCCTCGCGCGCGCCCAAGTTGATATACGTCAGCTTGGCGGGACCGATCTGGATGAGGTCGCGATGGTGAAGAACGTGGCGCATTACGCGCCGCGATCCGACCAAGAGGCCGTTCGTACTGCCCAGGTCCAGCAGCAGATCTTGCTCGCCGTCCCGGATGATGAGCGCGTGATAGCGACTGACGAAGGCGCTCTCCACACGCACATCGCATTGTTCGCTGCGGCCGATGAGCATGCGATGGCCGTGTAGCACGATCTCCTGCTCCGGTGCTCCTTGCACTTGCACGAGCAGCTTGGCGGGCCCTGGCTGAGATGCGGTGGATCCGGCTGCCGCGGGCGGTTCGATCACCACGTGGACGGGGTTCAAGCCGAGTGTGGCGAGGGCCACCGATACACAGCTTTGATCGATAGAGTTGCTACCCGTTTCCGTCGCCTCCTGCAGCGCGCGTGCACAGATCCGGTTGATCTGCGCTGGAATACCTCGGCTGCGCACATGAATCTGCCGCACCAGCGATGCAGGCATCAGTGCATCCGGATCCGACGCGCCCGCCGCTCGCAAGCGGTGTGCGATATACGCGGCCGTTTGATCTTCACTGAACGAACCCAGCACGAACCGCGGCACGCGGGGGCCGAGCACCTCCGTCATGCGGGGTGAGTCGAGCACGTGATGGAGTGCCGGTTGTCCGAGCAGCAAAAGCTTGAGCGCCCGTTCGCCGCGGACCTCCAATGCAGCAAGGCTTCGCAGCTCCTCCAATACCAGTGGGTGCATGCTCTGTGCGTTCTCGACCACGAGTACGCACGTCCGGCCCAGACCCGCCTCGTGGTGGATGTACCGTTCGAGCAGCCGCCGACGATCGGAGCGATCGTCGTCTTCGAGCTCGATTCCGTACTGCACGAGCACCTGCCGCAGAAACTCCTGGGGCTTCAATCGCTCCTCGTGTACGGCGGCAACGATATAACGATCGTCGAGGTGCTTGAGCAAGCGCTGGATCAGCAGCGACTTGCCACAACCATTCTCAGCGATGACGACCGCCAGCCGCTGAGTGGTCCAGAGCGCGTGACCCAGGAAATCGAAAGCCCGGAGGTGTTGGTCGCTGGGGAAGAAGAAGGCTTCGTCCGTGACATCGTCGAACGGCGCCCGTGCCAGCAGCAAGGGAGCACTCGGCGACAGCTCTGAGTCAGCGGAAGAGTTCATCGGGTCCTTTGACGTACAACGGCTTAGAGCAAAACGTGAACGTCGATATAAGGTGACGTAAGTTATCACCCGACGCTCGGGCGTGGAACCTGTCGCAGAAAGTAGTCGCTACGGCGCCAGGGCACAACCAACGTGCCCTTCTGTACGTACCTGCGCGGAGTTGGTGGGTCGGGTGGGAATCGAACCCACGACCAATGGATTAAAAGTCCAGTGCTCTACCGACTGAGCTACCGACCCGATCAACATGAATTGCTGCGCTAAGCGGCTTAGGTCCGCCGCGGGGCGCGCATGATACCTAAGCCGCGTCCCCTTTATCGACCTTCACGACCCATAACGTGTGGGGTCCGGCACGCCTACGGCGTTGAAGCCGTCTCGACGCAAGCGGCACGCATCGCATCGACCGCACGCACGCCCCTGCTCGTCGGCCTGGTAGCAGGACACCGTCAGCGCAAAGTCGACGCCCAACTCGCGCCCACGCCGGATGATTTCGGCCTTCGACAAAGCAATCAGCGGGGCCGCGATCCGGAACGCAATCTGCCCCTCGACGCCAGCCTTGGTCGCCAGGTTGGCCACCTTTTCGAAAGCAGCGATGAACTCCGGACGGCAATCCGGGTAACCAGAGTAGTCGATGGCGTTCACTCCGATGTAGATACAGGAGGCCTTCAAGACCTCGGCCCATCCCAAGGCGAGCGAGAGCATGACGGTATTTCGAGCTGGCACGTACGTGACCGGGATGCCCGACTGCTGCTGTTCCGGCACTGCGATGCGCGTGTCGGTCAGCGCGGAGCCGCCGATCACCCCGAGATCGATGCGAAACACCCGATGCTCGAGAGCACCCAACGCGTGAGCCACCTGAGCGGCGGCGTCCAGCTCAGCGCGATGGCGCTGCCCGTAATCGACGCTCAGAGCATGGCATTCGAAGCCCTCGTGTCGAGCAATCGCGAGCGCCACAGCCGAATCCATGCCGCCCGAGACCAGCACCACTGCACGTTGACTCTGAGTCATGCTCATCGGCCGGGGGCATCGCCCCACAACACCTTATGGAGCTGGAGCTGAAACCGAACCGGCAGGCGATCCGCCAAGATCCATTCCGCCAACTCCCCGGGCGCGATCTGCCCGAAGCTAGGGCTGAACAGCACCATGGCGATGCGGTGGAGTTGTCGCTCCTGCACCAGCGCTCGCGCCCACTCGTAATCGGCACGGTCACACAGCACGAATTTGATCTGTTCGTCCGCTCGCAAATGAGTGAGGTTCTCCAGGCGATTACGCGAGGCCTCGCCACTACCGGGAGTCTTGATGTCCAGCACGCGCACGACACGCGCATCAACGCCAGCGATATCCAGTGCGCCGCTCGTCTCCAACGAAACTCGCAAGCCGAGATCGCACAGACCCCTCATCAAGTCGTGCACGCCCTTCTGCGCAAGCGGCTCGCCGCCCGTGACACACACATGCTGCACATTGAACGCGCGAACGCGGGCGACGACATCGTCGATGTCGACCCACTCACCTCCATAGAAGGCGTATTGGGTATCGCAGTAGGTGCAGCGCAGTGGACAGCCCGTCAGCCGCACGAATACGGTCGGCCAGCCGATGGTGTCCGCTTCGCCCTGCAGCGAGAGGAAGATCTCAGTGAGCTTGATGCGCGGGGCGCGCTGTGGGACGGGAGAAGAAACGGAGACCACGGTCATCGGGGTGCAGATGGCTCATGCGCGAGCAATCAGCCTTCGCTTTCCATTCGCGCCAGGCGCTGACTGGCCAGGCGAGCGGCAGTGGTCTCTGGAAACTGCTGCACGACCTGATTCAACGCCGTCTTTGCGTCGTTGAAATTTTTCAGCTCGTAGTTGCAGTAACCCACTTTCAGCAGTGCATCCGGAATTTTGCGCGACTCCGGATACTTCTCGATCACGGTGCGAAACGAGCGCAGGGCCTGCTGATAATCCTTGCTCACGTAGTACGCCTCACCGAGCCAGTACTGCGCATTGTCCGCCAGCGCACTCTGCGGGAAGGTGGTGAGGAACTGCTTGAAACCCGCAATGGCGGCGCTGTACTTGCCGTCTTTCAGCAGATCGAACGCCGCTTGATAGTTCGCGCGGTCATTCCCCTGCGGTACCGGCAGTACGCTTCCGCCACTGCCGCTCAATGCACCTGCACTGCCGCTTGCCGCTCCCCCGCCGCTTTCGATCGCCTGGAGACGGCGATCGAGATCCGAGTAGAGCTCTCGCTGCTGATCCTGCGAACGCTGGGCATTGTGCTGCAACTCTTCGAGTTGGCCCCGCAGTGTGCGCGTTTCATTCTGTGCAGCCTCCAGTCGCTGCGACATCTCGAGCAGGCTCTGGTTAGTCAACACGCGCTCGATACGCAGCAGACGTCCTTCGAGCTCAGTCAGCTTCTGCACCGTGGGATCTTGCTCGGGAGGTGTGGTGACGCAGCCCGTGAGCGTTGCCGCAACCAAAAGCGCGGGAAGGCGCAGCACCCGAGTGGCAGATTCCATAGGAGGGGTTCGCTTCATGAGAAAGGACGTTGGAATGCCCCTACAACCTCAGCGCGCGTAGATGAGTTCCACGCGACGGTTCTTGGCGTAGGCGCCTTCATCGCCGCCCGACACCGCCGGACGCTCTTCGCCGTAGCTTACGGTAGTGAGCTGATCTTCCGTCACGCCCTGCAACAGCAGAGCACGACGCACCGCCTGCGCACGACGCTCGCCAAGCCCGATGTTGTACTCGCGGGAGCCGCGCTCGTCGGCATGCCCTTCCAGACGCACTTTGCGGCCGCTGCCCGCGTTCAAGTACTTCGCATGAGTCGCGACCACGCTGACGTACTCGGATTTGATCTCGGCACGG
>CBJNAT010000139.1:0-7062 GCA_966434585.1 uncultured Gammaproteobacteria bacterium
GTTCATCGTCACTGGCACACCGTTGTCCACCAATCCTGTTCAAACGGCTCAACCCGTAACCGTTCTTTCTGGTGAAGACCTGCGTCGCAACGCGAGCGCCAGCCTAGGTGAGACCGTTGCGGGGGAGCCGGGCGTGAGCTCGACCTACTACGGGCCCGTTGCGAGCCGCCCGGTGATTCGCGGGCTGAGCGGTTATCGCGTGCAGATGCTCGATGATGGCCTGGGCTCCATGGATGCCTCGAGCGTAAGCGAGGACCACGCCGTCTCAATCGAGTCGACGCTTGCGCAACGCGTCGAAGTGCTGCGTGGACCGGCCGCACTGTTGTACGGCAGCGGCGGTGCTGGCGGCGCGGTGAACGTCGTGAGCACACGGCTTCCCGACGCGCCACTCGAAAAATCTGTGCGCGCCACGCTCGAGGTTCGCGGTGACTCGGCGCTCGATGAGCGCACGGGCGTGGGCCAGTTGAGCGGCGTCCTTGGAGGACTGTTGCTACACGTCGATGGCTTCAAGCGTAAGACCGATGACGTGCGTATTCCCGGATCGCAGGTCTCCCATCGATTGCGCACACAGCTCGATGACGCAGGCGCCGAGATTCCCGCCGGCTATGGGCGTGTACCGAACAGCGCGAGCGAAAGCTGGGGCGGCAGTCTCGGCGCGAGCTACTTCGGCGATGCCGGTTCGCTTGGGCTCAGCTACAACCATCTCGACACCGAATACGGCTTACCGGCGGAAGAAACGGCTTTCATCAAACTGAAACAGGACCGCTTCGATCTTAAGGGCCGTGTTGAACTCGGGGATGGCGTTTTCAAAGCTTTGAAGCTGCGCGCCGGCTACAACGATTACACGCACACGGAATTCGAAGGGCCTGGCGAGCCCGGCACGATTTTCAACAACAAGGCGCATGAGATCCGCGCGTCGGCCGACCACGAGTTCAGCGACGGCTGGCGCGGCACGGTGGGCCTGCAGAACGCGGAAGCGGATTTCGCAGCGATCGGCGATGAGGCATTCGTACCGGCGTCGGTGACGAAAACCATCGGCGTGTTCGCTTTCGAAGAACGCGACTTCGGCGCGTGGACATTGCAGGGCGGTGCGCGTCTGGATCGCCAGCAGATTGCCGTGTCCGAGCTGCCTGATTACGAAGGTCATGCAGTGAATCTCTCGCTCGGTGCGGTGTGGCGCGTCGAAACGAGCAACACGGTGTCGCTGAACCTCACGCGCACCGAGCGCCATCCGCAAGCGACCGAGTTGTATGCCGACGGTGTGCACGCAGCACTGGCGCGCATCGAGCTCGGCAACGCCGATCTGGACAAGGAGCGCGGCTACACGCTGGACCTCGGTCTACGCCACAGCAGCGAACGTCTGAGCTGGAATCTCGGTGCATTCTTCAACCGCTACGACAACTACATCTTCGTGACACCGACGGGTGCGATCGACCCGGACGAAGAGCTGCCCGTCTATGCATATGAACAAGAGGGTGTGGACCTGTACGGCTTCGAGGCGGAAGTGGAGCTTCCCATCAGCGCCGTGCAGCGAGGCAATCTCGCCGTGCGATTCCTTGGCGATTACGTGCGCGGCGAAGTTCGGGGCGGCGGCAATCTACCGTTCATGCCGCCCCATCGCTTCGGTGCTGCTCTCGACTACGACATCGACGCGCTTCACCTCGGCTTGGAGGTCAGCCGCAGCGCCAAGCAGGACAAGATCGCATCAGGCGAGTTGCGGACCGATGCCTATACGATGCTGTCGCTCGATGCGAGCTACCGCTGGCCTCTGGCGCAAGGCAACGTGTTTGCCTTCGTGCACGGCGACAACCTGCTCGATGACGAGGCGCGTCAACACACTTCGCCGCTGAAGGACATCGTGCCGTTGCCGGGGCGGGGGGTGAGGGTGGGGGTTAGGGTGGAGTTCTGAGAATGGCTGCTAGTCGGCTAGTCAACTAGTCGGCTAGCCAGATCGGAGCCATCCCTTCTGGCTAGCAGACTAGCCGACGAGCAAGCTAGCCGACTTTCTTCCTCACTCCCCCCTATTCCTCAACCCCACATAGGCCAGATAGGCCAGCGCGCCGGTCGCTATACCGAGCATCACAATCACGACGAAAAAACCATGGCGGTGTTCCGCGAGCGGAATGCCGCCAACGTTCATGCCGAACAAGCCGGCGACGAGGTTGATGGGCAGCGCGAGCACGGTCACGAGCGTCAGGATGAACAAGGTTCGGCTCGTCTGCTCGTTGGTCAGCGCGGCAAACTCTTCCTGCAGCAGCTTCACGCGCTCGGCGAGCGCGGCGGCATCGGCCACGGCCGCTGAAAATTCTTCGCCCGCTTGGCGTAGCTCCTGAAGATCTTCAGCCACGATCCAGCCGGGCGGCCGATTCAGGAGCCGAAACAGCGCAGCGGGCTCGGGCGCGAGCAACCGTTGCAGCCGCACGAGCATGCGGCGTAACGAACCTAATTCGCGGCGACTCGTCGCGAGCCGATTGTCGAGCACTTTGTCCTCGATGAGATCCACGCGCGCGGCAGCTTCACGCACGATGCCGGCCAGTACGTCGGCCTGATCGCGCAGCAGGTGAGCCAGCAAGTCAGTGGACGAACGGAACGTGTAGCCGGCGCGGATCGCGGCACGTAGACGATCCACTGAGCGTAGCGGGCGCAGCCGTGCGCTGATCAGCAGGCGCGGCTCGAGACAGATACTCACTGAGGAAACGTTCGATGAGTCGATCGTCGAGTCGAAACTCACGTCGTTGATCATGGCTACGAGCGCGCTGTCTTCTTGTTCGAGACGCGTCGATACCGCCTTCTCGTTGAGCGATTCGTAGAAGGAGTCGGGCAGCTCGAGCATCCGACGCATCCAGCGCTCGGAGGCGGTGTTGGAGAGCGAGAAGTGCAGCCAGACGAACGAATCGCCGCGCGCGCCGGAGTCTTCCTTCAGCCATCGCAGCGCGCCGTCGGCGTCCAGCTCCTGCGCCGTTTCGCCGGGCACGATGAGATAGGCCCATACCAGGCCATGCTGATCGGAACCGTAGTTGGAGTCGCTCAGTACCACGCGTGCTCACCCTCGCACTCGATGGTGCGAGGATAGGCGCTGAGCGGAGCAGTGAATAGAGATGAGTGACTGGTGACTGGTGACTGGCAAGAATTCTTTCCAGTCACCGATCACGAGTCACTTGCTCAGAGCGTCGCCGGCGCGTGCAGATACACCACCCATGTCCGAAAGTCGCTACTGAAGCTTTCGAAGCGATGTGCCAGGCCCGCAGGCACGCAGATCACATCGCCCGGCGCGCAGGTCACGCGTTCACCGTTGCGATCGAGGATGGCCACGCCCGAGAGCACCATGTAGACCTCATCCTGATCGTGGATGGCGATCTGCGAATGCGTGCCTCGTGGAATGAACAACTCGATCGCGATGTTGCCGCGCTCGAACAGCAGTGCATACGGCACCGGCTCTGCGTTCACGCGCGCGACCGCCTCGGCGAGCGTGATTTTGGTTGGAACGACGGGTGTCTTTGTCACTGCTGTTCTCGCGCATGTCAACGATCAAAAACGCCGGCCGACGGAGACGCCGAAGGCGAGCGGGTCGAGGTGCACTTTGCCGATGCTCGCGCCGTTCACCTTCGCCTTGGTATCGATGTCCATCCAACGCGCATCCGCATTCATGTACCAGTCGTGGGTGAGATCGATATCGATCCCGAACTGCGCAGCCAGGCCGAAGGAGTCCTTGAGCTTCAGGTCGGCGCCCGCGAGCGCACCTTGCGTCTTCTCCTTGAAGAACATCGTGTAGTTCAGGCCCGCACCGACGTACGGACGCACTTTGCCGTCCGGCAGGAAGTGATACTGCGCACTGACCGTGGGCGGAAGGTGCTTGGTCTCTCCGACCTTGCCACCGCCATTGAGATTGATGTCATGCTGGAATGGCAATGCCGCCAACACCTCGACGCCCCAGTTCGGCGCGAGCATGTAGGTGCCGTTGAACGTGAGCATCTCTGCCGCATCGACATTGACTAGATCATGGTTGTCGGACTTAGGGCGCACTGAGTGCACACCGACACGCAAGATCCAGTCACCAGCGTCTGTCGCCTGCGCGGTCGATGTGACCGCCGCCATGGCCAGCGCGCTCAACAAAGCAATACGAAACTTCATGGTCCTGCTCCCACTTTCATTCTTGCATCTCGCTCGATGCGTGGTCGTGACTGTAGACCTCGGCTTTAGCAAAGACGGTACGGGGCTGTGCCTAGGAACGTCTGCTGAACCCCAGACGCCGTTGCTGCGTTGAACAGTCAGCAAAAAGGTGAAAGATGAAGCGCTGGTTGACGAGCGGGCTTGCATTTGTCGTGCTGCTGAGTGCCAGCGTCACGCGCGCGGCAGACGACGCCCATCGTTTCGGCGGTCTGCTGCGCGCACGCGACCTCACGCCGTTCGGCTATCTGCGACTGGACATGCGGCCCGCCCACGCGGTCTCGACAACGAGCACGGGTTGGGCGTTCGAAACGGAGCTCGCATACCAGAACACTTGGGCACTGAGCCCGCGAGTCGAACAGTATCTCTCGCGCTTACCTGGACGGCGCGCCATCGGCGCTGAGGAAGTGGCAGCCATTCACGCATTGCCCGGTGAGAACTATCTCGTCGATCTCGAGCTTGCACAGCTCGATGTGACGCTGCACTACCACTTCACGCCAGAGTGGAGCGCGTACATGATCCTGAGTGGGGCGCACTACGGCGGCGGCTTTCTCGACAGCTCGATCGAACGTTTCCACAGCAACTTTGGCTTCAGTACGTTCGGCCGACGGGCCGCGTCGCGCAACGACACGAACATCATCCTCGATCTGAAATCCACGCAAGTGACCGCGCTCGAGCTACCCACGAGCGGCGGTATGCTCGATCCCACGATCGGCCTGCGGTATTCCGGCCTGCGTCTGGGTTCGAAGTGGCGAGTCGTGCTGGAAACCGCGCTGAAGATCCCCGTCGACGGTCGGCGAACGCTGCTCTCCACGGGTGATGTGGATGTCGGTGCGCAGGCAACGTTACAGCGCTTCGGTCGCAACGGTGCCGTCTATCTCAACCTCGCAGCCGCGTACTACAACGGCTCGGATGACATCGTGCGCACGGACAAGCAGATCGTGCCGACGCTGGTCACCGGCTACGAGCGCCGCGTTGGCAAACACACGACGATGATCCTGCAGACGTATGTCAGTCCCAGCGTGTACACACGCGATGAGACCGACCTCGACGAGTTGCGCGGCATGAAGTATCAGGCCAGCCTCGGCGTACGCCACTTGTGGCGCAACTCGCTGCTGACCTTTGCGATCACAGAGAATCTGCAGAATCTCAACAACACGCCGGACATCGGCCTGCAGCTGGGTTGGACGTACGTGCCGAGTGACTGAAGAACTAAGACCCATCCCGAAGCCGAGTTCAGCCGTTCCCTGACGCTCCTGCACGCCGGCTCTGCCGAGCTTAGCGAGTGCGACATAGCAAGCATTTTCAATCGACTGCGCCCGGTACTCTGCGGCTGATCGCAAGTAACACAGGCAGGACTTCGTGCAACGCTTTGGGGGAATCGCAAGCTGCTGCTGGACCGCGGCCGTGGCCACGTCGACGCTCGCAGTGCGCGTTTCAGCCGCCCCGCAGGACCTCACCGCTTTGGAACTCGGCGAGCTGATGCAGATGGACGTCACGCTCGTCACTGCGCAGAAGCGAACCGAAGACAGCAGCGTGGTGCCCGTGTCGATTGCTGTCGTGAAAGCGGAGCGTATCGCCGCTGCAGGCTTGACTTCGACGCACGATCTGCAGACGGTTGCGCCCGGCGTGACCACATCGGGCATCGTGGGATTGATGCTGCCGTACATCCGCGGTATCGGCACGGACAACATCACGAGTATCGAGCCCAGCGTTACGGTGTATGTCGACGGTGCGTATCAAGCGCACCGCTCGCAATCCGTTTTCGACCTCGCCGATGTCGAACAGGTCGAAATCCTCAAAGGCCCGCAAGGCACGCTATACGGCCGCAACACGACGGCCGGCGCCATCAAGATCACGACGCGGGGACCGAGCGATCATTTCGAATCCTCGGCTCAGATCACGGCGGGCAACCTGGGACTGCGTGACGGCAGCGTCTTCGTTGCAGGCCCGATCAGTGAGCGCATTCGCGCCAGCTTCTCGGCCCACGGCCGACAGATGGACGGCTTCTACGACAACATCCTCGGACTACCTGTACCCAAAGCAGAGGATTTCTCCACGTTCCGCGGGCGCCTACAGGTCGATCTCACCGCGAACCTCGACGCCGAGCTGCTCGTCCGGCGCCTGCGCCAGGACAACAGCGTGAACGCCGCCTCCGAACTGAGTGGCCACTCGATACCTGCGCTCATGGGCTACCCGGTCGCGACCGCGCCGTTCACGAGCGCCTCCGAGGTCACCGATGCGCCGAACCGCATCGACAGTACAGGGACTGCTCTGAAGTTGAACTGGCGCATGCGGGGCCATCAGCTGCAATCGATCTCCTCCTACGACGATCTGAACTTTAGGAAGGATTTCGATCTGGATGCCACGAGCATGCCGCAGACGACGCTGCGTATTCGCTCGCCCAATCATGCCTTCACGCAGGAACTACTGCTCACGCCGCTTACCGCGAGCGCACGCCTCGAGTGGCTGCTGGGCGCGTTCTATCTGAACGGCTCGGCCGGCTTCGATCCGCTCATGGTGCAGCAGCGCTCACCATCCGGTGCGCCCGTGACACAGACGACCTACGGACGCACGCACACCGAATCGTATGCCGTGTTCGGCGATGGCACGCTCATGGTCACGGACAAGCTCTCGTTCTCGGCCGGTCTACGCCATAGCAACGAACGCAAGCACCTGACGAATTCGGCGCAGGGGGTCACGGGCCGCCCGCTGATGAGTTATCCCAGCCGCGATCACGACTGGGACGACCTGGGCTACCGCTTCGCGTTGAAGTACGGGGATACGCATTCATTGCTGTATGCCAAAACTGAAACGGGCTCCAAGAGTGGCACGTTGAATCACTTCAGCACTGCGAATCCAGGTCCGACGGCCAGCGAGTCGATTCGCTCGTAC
>CBJNAT010000140.1:0-7037 GCA_966434585.1 uncultured Gammaproteobacteria bacterium
AATATCGTAGCGTCCATGCACAGCAGCTCAGTCATCGAGGCGCTCGCCGCGCTTGCACATGAGAACCGACTTTCGATTTTTCGGCTCCTCGTGCAGCGAGGCCCGGAAGGGTTGTCCGCGGGAACGATTGCCGAGGCCGTTGGCCTCACACCTTCATCACTCACGTTCCATGTGCAACAACTCACCCGTTCCGGCTTGCTCTCGCAACGCCGCGACGGTCGACAGCTCATCTATGCGGCCGACTTCGGCGCCATGAACGCGCTCGTGGATTACCTCATGGAAAACTGCTGCGGCAGCGGCTCCTGCGCTCCCGCCTGCGCGCCTCCAAAGAAGAGAGCGGCCAAGCGCAAGGGTACAACCGCGAGAGCGCGAACCTAACCAGGAACATTCTCACCCTCCGACAGCTGGAGAATCCGACATGAAACGTTTGCACGTACACGTTGCCGTCGATGACGTCGAAGCATCGATTCGCTTCTATTCGAATCTCTTCGCGACCTCCCCCACTGTGCTGAAAAGCGACTATGCCAAGTGGATGCTCGAGGATCCCCGCGTGAATTTCGCCATCAGCGCCCGCGGCGCACGGGCGGGCATCGAACATCTGGGAATTCAGGTCGAAGATCGCGCGGAACTCGAGGAGGTCTACGCGCGACTGCGACGTACCGAGCGCCCGGTACTCGAAGAAGGTGCAACGACCTGCTGCTACGCCAAGAGCGAGAAGAGCTGGATCGAAGATCCGCAGGGCGTGAAGTGGGAAACGTTTCTGACGACAGGCGAGAGCACCGTCTATGGCGCCGACGCGCCCACCGCGGCTGCATCGCCCTGTTGTCCGCCGAGTTCGGATCGTGCGATCGCAACCTCCGAAACCAGCGGGTGCTGCCCGCCCAGGAGAGACTCCGCGCCCCAGGCCAAGTGCTGCGCCTGAAAGGGTGCCGCAGCATCCAAGCCTCAGCGTGGATCTATATGCCGAAAGGTACGTGCATGAAGATCGCGGGCGGCACGCTCGAGCCGCCCCAAGGGTGACCAAGCGCAGTCACTCCATATCGCTCGTGCGCAATCGATACCCAACGCCAATTTCCGTGAGGATGTACTGCCAGCGCGGTGGACTGGGCTCGAGCTTCTGACGCAGATTTTTCAGGCAGGCGCGGAGGCTGCGGCTGTCGTCGCTGCGGTCCGGGCCCCACACCTCGCGGATCAATTGCGTCTGCGTGACGATCATGCCGGCTTGTTGTGCGAGCCGTTGCAGCACGCGATATTCGAGCGGCGTCAGGTGAATCGGCCCTGCGGGTCCGTGGGCTTCTCGGCGAGTCGTGTCCACCTGGATATCGCCGAATTTCAGTACGCCCGTGTTCTCCGCACCGCGCGCGTTGCGACGCAAAGCAGCTCGCACACGCGCGAGCAGCTCGGGTGCGCTGAAGGGCTTCGTGATGTAGTCGTCCGCGCCAGCATCCAGCGCGGCGATCTTCTGCTCTTCCTGTGTTCGAGCAGACAGCACGATGATCGGTAACGACGACCACTCGCGTACGCGACTGACGACCGTCTTGCCATCGGCGTCCGGTAGACCGAGATCGACCAGCATCAGATCGGGCTTGTGACTGCGAGCCTCGATATCGCCACGCTCCGCCGTTTCAGCCGAGATCACCCGATACTGCTCGGATTCGAGCAGCATCCGCACCACGTTGCGAATGCCCGCATCATCTTCGATCACGAGAATCTGATGCATCGCCTGAGTCATGCCTTGCGATCCTCGGACTCGTGAGGCTCGTGCGTGGGCAACGTAAACTGGAAGCGTGCTCCCCCGCCAGGACGTGCGCTCGCCTGAATCTGACCGCCGTGCGCACGCACGATGGCGCGGCAAATGGCGAGTCCGAGCCCAACGCCCATCACGCTGCCCTCCGGCTGACCGCGCTGGAACTTGTCGAAGATTCGGCCGGGCTCGCCCGGCGGCAGGCCCGGCCCTTCATCCTCGATCGTGACCGATATTGCGTCATCGATCGCTTCCGCCGCGATCCTCGTGCGTGTTCCGGCGGGCGTGTACTTGGCGACGTTGTCCAGCAGGTTCACGAACACTTGCAGCACGAGACTCGAGTCGACGAACACGCCCGACAGATCATCGGGCAGTGCAAGTTGCACCGGATGATTGCGCATGCGTGGCTCGACACGTGCGAGAGCGGAGCTCACGATCTCCTCGACAGAATCCCACGTGCGTTTCAGTTGCACGCGACCGGATTCCAACCGCATCAGGTCCAACACATTCGACACCATGTCCGTCATGTCGCGCGCCGTCGTCTCGATCGAGCGGGCCAGCTGCTTGCGCTGCGCTTCCGTGAGGCCGCTGGCATGATCGGCCAGCGTACTCCCAGCGCTGGCCATGACTGCGAGCGGCGTGCGCAAATCGTGCGAGATCGACGCCAGCAGCGTGTTGCGCAGGCTTTCGGTTTCGACGGCGACGCGCGCGTGCTCGGCTTGTTCGGCCAGACGCGCACGTTCCATCGCGAGACCGAGCTGACCTGCGAACGTGTCGAGGAGCGCGCGCTGCTCCGGCAGCAACACCCGACGTCGGTTGGCCGGCAACACTGCGAGCACGCCTAAGCGTTGCTGTGCATCGCTCAGCGGCAGATACAGCGCGGGTGCCGCGGGCAGCGTATCCGAGCCCAGGCCCGCACGCTTGGCATGATCCAGAACCCATTGCGCGATCGACAGATCGGCCTTGCGGAAGGATTGCTCGATGGGCGTGTCACTCGGATGGTGCAGCTTGCCTTGCGTATCGGGGAGCAAGACCACCGCGTGGCAATCGAAGACCTCGGCGACATGGCGCACCGCGACGATGGCCATATTCTCGACACCGCGTGTCGCCGCGAGCTCGCGGCTCATGGCATAGAGCAATGCGGTGCGACGCTCACGCGCACCGGCCACCCGCGTCTGCTGCCGCACGGTCGCCATCAAGTTCGCGATGAGGATCGTCACGCCGAGCATGACTGCGAACGTCACGACGTACTGTGCGTCGGCCACTGAGAACGTGAAGCGAGGCGGCACGAAGCAGAAGTCGAATGCCAAGACGTTCGCCACCGCGGCAACGATGGCGGGCCCGCGCCCAAACCGCGCGCCAGCCAAAGCGGAACCGAGCACGTACGCCATGACGATGTTCGCGAGTTCGAAGTACGGATACATCGCAAACGCGACCAGCGTGCACACCGCCGTCGTCGCCAGGGCCCAGCCGTAACGGTCCCACTGCGTGGACTGCGCAAGACCGTCCATCGGGGTTCCCATCCTGCTCGCGTTATTCGAAGGGCGATCAGTCGTGCCGACCGTGATTACGTCGAAGTCGTGCGCCTGACGGATCAAATTCCACGTCGTCGAGCGGCGAATGAGCGTGCGTAGACCGGAACGTTTCGGCTTGCCCACGATGATGCGCGTCACCTTGCGCGTGCGTGCGTACTCAAGGATAGCCTCGGCGGCGGATGGGCCGTCGATCGTGACGGTCTCGGCGCCGAGCGCCTCGGCCATCTGCAGCAGATCGATGCGGCGGTTGCGTTCGACATCTGGCATGCGCAGCAATGCCGGCGTCTCGACATAGACGACCGTCCAGCCCGCATCGAGCGCATCGGCCATGCGCTTGCCGGCGCGCACCACTTGCTCTGCCTGCGTATCGGGGCCAATCGCGACGAGTACCCGATCGCGCGCCATCCACGCACGCGAGGTGCGATCCGCGAGCGCCGAAGCCCGCGCCGTTGCATCGACGCGATCGGCCATGCGCCGCAATGCGAGCTCGCGCAACGCGATTAGATTCGGCTTGCGGAAAAACCGTTCGATGGCGGTGGCGATCTGTTCTGGTACGTACACCTTGCCCGCATGCAGGCGATCGATCAGGTCATCCGGAGGCAGATCGATCAGCTCCACCTCGTCGGTTTCATCGAAGATCCGATCGGGGATGGTCTCACGCTGCCGTACGCCCGTGATCTGCGCGACGAGATCGTTGAGACTCTCCAGGTGCTGAACGTTCACGGTCGTCCACACGTTGATGCCTTGCAGGAGCAGCTCCTCGATGTCCTGCCAACGCTTCGCGTGGCGCGGCGGAGGCTCGCCTTCGATCAAGTTCGAGTGAGCGAGCTCGTCGACGATGAGAATCGCTGGCCGCCGCTTCAATCCGGCGTCGAGATCGAACTCCTGGCGCACCACACCGCGATATTGGACCGGCAACGTGGGTAGCTGCTCGAGCCCGTCCAGCAGCCGCTCGGTTTCTACACGTCCGTGCGGCTCCACGTACCCGACGACGATATCGACACCGGTCGCGCGTACCCCGCGCGCGGCTTCGAGCATCGAATAGGTCTTGCCGACACCGGCCGAGGCGCCGAAAAAAATCCTCAGCTTGCCGCGACGAGCACGCGCCTCTTCCGCTTTGACGGTTGCGAGGATCTGATCCGGATCTGGCCTGGTTTCGAGCATGCGCGAGCCTTGAGGAGAGTCCAATATCTTCGCAGGCCAATGTCCCCCTCACCGCCTCGCATCGAGCAGCAGATTCAATTTGACGACGTTGACCCGCGGCTCACCCAAGATGCCCAGCGTGCGCGCTTCGGTGGCATGTTGCACGAGCTGGCTGACCTGCTCGTGGCTCATCCCACGCGCTTTGGCAACACGATTCACTTGATAAGCCGCGGCAGCCGGTGAGATGTGCGGATCGAGACCGCTCCCAGAGGCTGTCACGAGATCGACGGGTACCGGCGCTTCATTGCCTGGATCCGCCGCGCGCAACGCAGCGATCCGTTCTTTCACAGCTGCTTCCAGCGCAGGGTTCAGTGGACCTTGGTTGGAGCCGCTCGAGACGCCGCCGTTGTACGCATGCGGCCCTGTTGCCGACGGGCGGCTCCAGAAGTACTTCGGGCTACTGAACGGTTGCCCCAGCAACTCCGAGGCCACCTTACGGCCATCGTGCTCGATGAGGCTGCCGTTGACCTGATGACCGAAGAGAAGCTGACCGATGCCCGTGACGAGCAGTGGATAAGCCACGCCAGTGACGAGCGCGAGCAGGATAAAGATGACGATGGCAGGTCGCAGTTCGCTCATGGTTGGAACCTCAAATCAGACCGAGACCCGTTAGGATCACATCGATGGCCTTGATCCCGATGAACGGCACGACGATGCCGCCCAGACCGTAGATCAACAGATTCCGCCGCAGCAGCAGCGCTGCCGAGGTTGCACGTGTCTTCACGCCACGCAAGGCGAGCGGCACGAGGAACACGATGATCAGCGCGTTGAAGATGACCGCTGACAGAATCGCGCTTTCGGGGCTTTGCAGGCCCATGACGTTGAGCGCGTTCAACGACGGGTGGGTCGCCACGAACGCAGCCGGAATGATGGCGAAGTACTTCGCCACGTCGTTGGCGATTGAAAACGTGGTGAGCGCACCTCGCGTCACGAGCATCTGCTTGCCCACGTCGACGATCTCGATGAGCTTCGTCGGGTTGGAGTCGAGGTCGAACATGTTGCCGGCTTCTTTCGCCGCCTGCGTGCCCGTATTCATGGCCACGGCTACGTCAGCTTGCGCGAGTGCTGGCGCATCGTTCGTACCGTCGCCGCACATTGCGACGAGCCGGCCTTCCGCCTGATGCTTGCGAATGAGCTCGAGCTTTTTCTCGGGCGTTGCCTCCGCCAGGAAATCATCGACGCCCGCTTCCGCGGCAATGGCTGCGGCCGTGAGCCGATTGTCGCCCGTCACCATGACGGTCTTGATGCCCATCTGACGCAGCTCCGCGAAGCGCTCGCGAATGCCGCCCTTCACGATGTCGCGCAGCTCGACAACCCCGAGCACGCGACGGCCGTCAGCGACGACCAGTGGCGTAGAGCCTTTGCGTGCAATCGTGTCGACCGTCTCGCTGACCTTGGTAGGCCACGTACCGCCCTGCAACTCGATGAACTCACGCACGGCATCAGCGGCGCCCTTGCGCAGCTGTCGCTCTTCCAGATCGACGCCGCTCATGCGAGTCTGCGCCGTGAACTTATGGAACACATGCGAAGTCGCAGCCAGATCGCGGCCGCGCAGCTGGAACTTCTCCTTGGCGAGAATGACGATGGATCGGCCTTCCGGCGTTTCATCCGCAAGCGATGCGAGCTGCGCCACATCCGCCAGCTCCTGTTCGGTGACATTCGGCGCGGAAACGAATGCGGATGCCTGACGATCGCCCAGCGTGATCGTCCCCGTCTTGTCGAGCAACAGCACATCGACATCGCCCGCAGCTTCCACCGCTCGCCCTGAAGTGGCGATTACATTCGCGCGCACCATGCGATCCATGCCTACAATGCCGATGGCGGACAACAGCGCGCCGATGGTGGGTGGAATCAGGCACACGAGGAGCGCGACGAGCACGGTCAACGTGATCACGTTGCCCTGCCCAGCCGCCGTCACGGCGAACTGCGAGAACGGCGCCAGCGTCGCGGTCGCGAGCAGGAACACGAGCGTCAGCATCGCAAGCAGAATCGACAGTGCGATCTCGTTCGGTGTCTTGCCGCGCTTCGCGCTTTCGACCATTGCGATCATGCGATCCAGAAAGCCCTCGCCCTCCCGTGCGGTGACGCGCACGACGATCCAGTCGGACAGCACGCGCGTGCCCCCGGTGACGGAGGAGAAGTCACCGCCCGCTTCACGCAGCACCGGCGCCGATTCGCCCGTCACTGCGCTTTCGTTGACGGAAGCGACACCTTCGACGATCTCGCCATCCGCTGGAATGATGTCGTTCGCTTCGACGAGCACCAGATCGCCGCGTTTGAGTTGCGAGGCCTCGCACGCCTTCCAGTCCTCGCGCTTGCTGCTCACGAGTCGCTTGGCATGCACGTGCCTTCGCATTGAGCGCAGCGTCGCCGCCTGTGCCTTGCCGCGCCCTTCTGCCACGGCTTCCGCGAAGTTGGCGAACAGCACGGTGAGCCAGAGCCACACGGCAATGGCCAGAATGAATCCCGGCGATTCGTCGGTCATCATCGAGCCCGTGGCCGCGGCGATGCCGAGCACCGTCGTGAAGATGCTGCCGCTGAACACGACGAACATC
>CBJNAT010000141.1:0-7024 GCA_966434585.1 uncultured Gammaproteobacteria bacterium
ACCATCAGGGCCGCGCCGATGCTTGACACCCGTACCTGTCGTTCCGGTGCCGTTTTCCCAATCGGTTCGCGCGGTGCGCCCTGGAGACATCGATGACTAGCTGGCGAGTTGTGCGCGCATGAAAGTTTTCTATCACAAGGTGGATGGCGCCAATGTCGGCGACGACATGAGGACCGCCGACAGTTCGCCGACTGCGGCTGGCGCTACGCTGCGCGTGCTCGCATTTCCCAAGCGAGGCGACAACGCCTACCTCCAGAGTTTTGCAACTAGCCTCGAGGATCGCGGTGCAGTCGTCGACGAGTTCACTTTCTGGCGAGCGCTGTTCAGGCGCTACGACATCGTGCACATGCATTGGCCGGATACGCATCTGCGAACGCATTCCTGGTGGCGTGCGATCGGCAAGCACCTCCGACTCGGCGGTACGTGCCTGGTACTGCGCATTCGCGGTACGCGAATCGTGTGGATGATGCATAACGTCAAGCCTCACGAGAAGGATCACTGGATCTCGCGTGCGCTGTTCCCATGGTGGTTCCCGCGAGCGTGCACGAACGTCATGGCGCTCACGCAGAAGGGGCTCGCCTCGGCGTACGCATGCTATCCGTCGTTGCGTGCGAAGCCTTCCATCGTCGTGCCCCACGGGCACTACCGCAATGCTTATCCGTCCGTGTGCTCGCGTTCGCTGGCGCGCAAGGAGCTCGGACTGCCGGATCGCTTCACGTTTCTGTTCTTCGGCAGCATTCGTCGCTATAAGAACGTGCCCTTGCTCATAGAGACTTTTCGCCAGCTTCAAGCGCACGATGTGCAGCTGCTTGTGGCGGGACAGCCGGTGCTCGGAATGCGTGCCGAGGACTTGCGGGCCATTGCCGCGAACGACTCGCGGATCCACCTGCACCTGCAATTCATTCCCGATGAGCAGATCCCGCTATATCTCGGCGCCGCCGACAAAGTCGTCGCTCCTTTCGACGCCATCCTGAATTCTGGAAGCGTCATGCTGTCGTTGTCGATGAATCGCAGCGTGTTGGCGCCGCGCCTGGGCGCATTGCCAGAGTTGCAGGCGCAGGTCGGCCAGCGCTGGCTCCACCTCTACGAAGGGTCGCTCACACGGGAGCTGCTCCTGCAAGCTCGGGAAGATCCCACTCAGCCAGCAGAACACGAGAGGGCCGATCTCTCCAATTTCGATTGGGATGTGATCGCGCGTACCACACTGCACTTCTATCGATACAGCAGTCCGCCGGAGCCCGTCGTGGCCAGCGCGGGCTCGGCGTTGACTGACCCTACGACGCCATGATCGTGCCACTGAAAGCCAAGGGGAACGGGAGCATGAGAAGACTGGTCATTGCGAAACGGGCTGCACTCGCCGTTTGCTGCTCTTGCACGGTAGGTACGGTGCACGGCGCAGAATCTCGAGATCCCCTGGTGTTCTTTGCGAGCGAACAGCTCAGCTATGACGACAACTTGTTTCGCCTAGGCGATTCGCCTGAGCAAAGAGCGGAGCGCCCGCCCGTGGAGCATCCGCAGGACTATATCAACCGTCTTTCAGCAGGGGTGCGAGCTACCCTGCAGCAAGGACGGCAAGACCTGCTCGTGACAGCCCGCATCAATGACGTGCGCTTCAGCAACAACGATCAGCTCGACCATACCGGCGGCGCGGGAGCTGTCGTCTTCAACTGGGAGTTAGGGTCCCGCTGGTCAGGCAGAGCGAGCGCTGACTACTCACGTGCCTTGGCGAGCTACACGAACTATCGCTTCTTCGAGCGCGACGTCGTATCCGCATTGAGTGGCGAATTCGAAGGGCGCTTCCGATTAGGACCACACTTCCGACTCGTTGCCGCGGGACGCGCGACTCGAACCGATCACAGCGATTCCAAGCGCGAATCTGGAAACTTCCTGGGCAACTCGGGCCGCGCGGGCATCGAGTATTCACCCTTGCAGGGCAAGCTTTTCCTACTCGAGTACCGTTATTCGAAAGGTGAGTTTCCCGACCGCATCGCGGTCGCCGGCAGCACCGCGCGTGAGCGCGACTACGAAGACGACGTACTGAATCTGCGCATGGAGTACGAGCTGACGTCGAAGCTGCGCTTTCAGGGCAACGTGGGATTCCTTGAACGCAAATACCCCTTCGCCACCGACGATACTGGGTTCGATGGCGAAATCTGGCGCGGAACCATCGATTGGCAGCCTCGGCTTAAGCTCGGTTTCGAGCTGTCGGCCTGGCGGGAGATCAAAGCTTATATCGACGACGAATCGAACTATTTCGTTGCCAAGGGTGTGAGCTTCGGCCCGACCTGGAAGCCACTCACAAAGGTAGAACTCGCCCTGAGTTACAGCTACGAGAAACAGAACTACATCGGCACACCGAAGACCTCCACGGACCTTACCAGTCCCGAAGCCGCGCTGATCGCCGATGCCGGCCGTTCCGATGACGTCCGAGTCGCGCGTGCGAGCGCTAGCTATGCGCCCCGCGACTACATCGAGCTGACCTTGTCTTGGGCATATCAGGAGCGCGAATCCAATCGAGCCCTGCATGGTCACGATGCGCAGGTGGCCGGGATGGAGGCTCGGGTGGCTTTCTGATGCGCGCTCCAGCTCATCTTCGTCGCGACTCGGTCTTGGCAGCCATGCTGTCCACGTGGCTGGCGCTCGGCTGTCGCGCAGATGAAGCGCGCGGTGCTGGCGGCATCGGGCCGACACCGTATCCCGTGCGCAAGGAAGATTGGCCAGGCACAGGCGCGATCCGTGTGTTCGATTGGATGCTGGACCAGCGACGTGCATTCTGGCGGCAGCGTGAGCAAGCTCGTGGCAGCATCGTGTTCGCCGGCGACTCGCTGACCGCGTCATGGCGGAGCCTAGCGCATGACTTCCCCGGCGAGCGCATTGCGAATCGCGGCATCGGCGGCGACGTCAGCCGCGGCTTGCTCTTCCGCTTCGAAGAGGACGTGCTGGCATTGGCTCCGCCCGCCGTTGTCATACTCATCGGCATCAACGACCTCACGGCGCGACAGCCCGCGGATACCACGCTCGAGAACATCGAGGCGATACTTGCACTGATACGTCGTCGTCAGCCAGACACATTCGTCGTCCTGTGCACTGTGCCCCCGAGTGCCAGCCCGCGAGCGCCCATCGATGACGAACAACGCGCGCTGCTCAACGCCGGATTGCACGATCTGGCGCAGCGACATCCCAGCATCGCGCTCGTGGATCTGGCTTCCGCATTGACCACGCCCTCCGGAGCTCCGGATCCGCGGTTCTATAGAAACGATCTGCTCCACTTATCCCCCGCAGGCCACGCACGCTGGCGCGAGCTTCTCGTACCCGTACTGCGTAGAGCAAAGGTGTCGTCGCAGCCATGAGCACGCATTCGAATGCCACGGACGCGCATGCGATGAGCGATGCGGCTTGCGCTTACCTCGATGCACTGCGTGCAATCGGGGCAAATCTCGTGATCGTCTCGCACGTGCTCGCTCTGCATTTTGGCATCAAGGGATTATTCCCGTTCGGCAGCCTGGGGGTGACGATCTTCTTCCTGCTCTCGGGATTCCTGATCATGCAGTCGCTGCTGAACCGCACACATAGCAGTGCGCCCCAGTTGCCAGGATTTCTCGCGGACCGTGCGGCGCGCATCCTCACTCCATATGTACCCGCCTTGGTACTGATTGTGATCGTGAACCTCATATTCATCGACGCGTCGTACAGCGGCGATGGGGTGAACGCCGGCGTGCTGGCCTTCGCTGGCAACCTTCTCTTGCTGCAGGATCACAGCGCGTTTCAGTTTCTGGAGCTCGCCGGTATGGACCTTGCGTGGCGCATCCGTCCCTACAACAGTGCCGAACCGTTCTGGACCGTCGCGATCGAGATGTGGATCTATGTCGCCGCCGGCCTGTTCTTCTTTTGCGCAGTCCGGCGCGAGCATGTCCGTCGCGGCTGGCTCATCGTGCTCACACTCACGAGTTTTCCCGTCGTGGTGTGGAACGCTGCAGCGGGCGGGGGGAAATCATTGAGTCTGATCTGGCTGATCGGCGCGATGATCGGACTGATATTCCATACCTGGCGCGCGAAGGGTTACTCCAATGCCACCATCATCGCAATAGCAATGATCGGTTTCGGTTCGTTGGCGCTCGCCGGACGAATCGGCAAAGTCGGGTTCTATCCCTATGACTTTCAAACGGCCACTTTGCTCGCCATCGTTCTGTTCGGCGTGCTGGCTCGTCTGTTTACGCTCGAGCGTCTTTCCACGAGGTGGAAACGTGGGCTCGAACTCGCTGCGTCATATAGCTATAGCCTCTATCTGCTTCACAACACGATCTTGATCGCCGTTCTCGAAACCTTCCCCACGATGGATTCGCGTGTTCGCGCAGTCGTTGCCGTCGTGTTGGCTCATGTGTGCTCGTACCTTCTATATCTCGCATTCGAGAGGCACTACCGTAGGATCGGGGTTTGGATGCGGCCCCACATCGAGGCTGCCCTGAGTCGCGGCCGCAGAGTGCGCGCCGCCGCAGGTGTGATGCCAACGTCTGACCCTTCCGTCGATCTCGCGGTTCGTAAGCCTTAACCGTCTGCAAGGATGCTCACCATGCTCTACAAGCCGATGCCGGAAGCACGTCACACCCGATTCGTCAGCGCTGCAGCACTGACGTTCCTCATGCCTTTCGCGCCAGCCCGAAACCAGGAGAACGCGCCGTCAAAGCAGCCCGTTGCGCCGACGATCTGCGCCAAACCTGAATGCGGGGGCGTCGACCTCGTGGCGATGACTGAGGACTACCACCCCGCAGGTTACTCGCTCGTCTTCTCGGATGAATTCTCCGGTTCGCAACTCGATCGCACACTCTGGTGCACGCGCTACGTCTACGGTGGCGGCGCAAAGCCGCAGATTCCGGACCCGGAGTGTCAGAAGCACGGAGACGGCACGGCCGACCGGCTCAATGACGAGAAGCAACGCTACGTCGACTTCAATACGCGCAATGAGCCCATGCATGTCGTGAAAGCAGACGCGCTGATCTTGCGTGCGACGAGGACGGGCAAGAACGCGGAAACACCGTACGAGTCGGCAATGATTCGCAGCAAGCGCCTGTTCTTGCCAACGCCGGAATCGGCCTACTACATCACCGCGCGTGTGATGCTGCCCAATGTGCGCGGGACCTGGCCGTCGTTCTGGCTGAATTCCGATCGCAGACCGGACGGCAAGACCAATTGGCCACCCGAAATCGATATCTTCGAAGGCGCTCTCAACGAGAAGGAAGACACGGCCAATATGCTGCATATAGCCGCACAGATCCGCTCCACATCTCAGACGAAGAGCGGCAAGCGAGAGATCACCTTTGCCGCGCCCGAATTCAATCGCCGCTGGAACAACTACAATGCGACGCGATCTCTGCGAGAGGTTTGGATAGAGACCGCGGTGGAATGGACGCTCGATGGCGTCTGCTACTTTGTCGATGGCTACAAAGCGATGTGCGAGAACTATCGGTGGGCATACAACCACGGAGCCGCGGCAGCGCCGGCGCACGTCCTCGTGAATCTCGCGATCGGCGGCAACTGGGCCGGCAGACACGGCATCGCCGACGAACAGTTTCCAACGGACCTGCGCATCGATCACATACGCGTATACATGAAATCTGTGAGGGACCTATGACTCGCCCCGCACAGCCCTGCGCAGCGATGCCGATCAGAAACATCAGCGCCCGAATGGTCAAAGGCAGCGCCTGGTTGAGCGCCTCGCGCGCGATCGTCAATGCATTGTCTTTGCTCAGCACGATTCTTCTGGCGCGACTGCTCGTGCCCGAGGATTTTGGCGTCGTGGCGCTTGCGACGACGCTGCTGATGATCGTCACGAGCGTGACCGAGCTGTCGCTCTCGTCGGCGCTGGTACGCCACGAGGCGCCGACGCGATCTCATTTCGATACTGCATGGACCCTGAACGTGCTGCGCGGTCTCGTGCTGGGTGCCTTGTTCGCGGCGGCTGGCGGCGTGGTCGCCGCGATGTATGACGATCGACGTCTCGTCGGCGTAATGGCAGTGCTGGGCTTCAGCATCTTTCTGAGCGGCATGACGAATCCACGCAGCATCATGCTGCAGCGGGATCTGATCTTCTGGCAGGAGTTCGTACTCAACGTCGCGCAGCGGTTCGCGGGGTTCATCGCGTCCATCGCCATCGCCTACTTCTATCGAACCTACTGGGCGTTGGTGGTCGGCACGCTCGTGATGCAAGTTACGACGGTCCTTGTCTCGTACACGATCCTTCCCTATCGCCCTCGCATCTGCTTTTCGCACGTCAAGGAGCTGCTGTCATTTTCGATCTGGCTGACTGGCGGGCAGATCGTCAACACGCTCAATTGGCGCTTCGATTACCTGATGATCGGCCGGGTACTCGGCATGAGTGCACTCGGTCACTACACGGTCGGCAACAACCTGGCACAGGCTCCGACGTCGGAAACGACGACGCCTCTCACGAAGGTGATCTTCCCAGGGTTCTCCAGCATCCGAGGCGATCCGACGCGACTTGCCTCCGCCTACCAACGGGCTCAAGCACTCGTTACGGCGGTCGCGCTTCCAGCGGGCTTTGGCGCCGCACTCATTGCGGATCCGTTGATCCGTCTTGCGATGGGTGACAAATGGGAGCCGGTGATCTTCGTCGTGCAGGTGCTGGCATCGGTATTTGCGCTGCAGACACTGGGATCGCTCTCTCAGCCGCTCGGCATGGCGCTGGGGCATACCCGGCTGCTGTTCATTCGCAACTTGCAGATGCTGTTCATCCGCATACCCATCATCGTCACAGGCATGCTGCTGGTGGGTTTGAAGGGCGTGGTCATCGGGCGGGTGATTTCGGGGCTGATTGCCACGTACCTATCCATGCGGCTCGTACGACGCTTCACCGGGCTCGATGTGACTGCGCAACTTGCCGCCAATGTACGCGCCTTCGCGAGCGTCGCTGCCATGAGCGCGGGCGTCATTCTGATAACGCCGCTACTGACTCACGCTACCGATCTTATTTCGCTGCTCGTCAAGATCGCGGCCATCATCGACCGCG
>CBJNAT010000142.1:0-6987 GCA_966434585.1 uncultured Gammaproteobacteria bacterium
GTACGGTGACCTCGCCGTGATCGACGCTGACGGTGACGTCGCTCGCGTCGATGAAAGGATCGTCAGTCAGGCGCTCGCAGATGATTTCCCTGAGGCGCTCGTCCGACGGTCGATAGCCCCTGGGTCCGCGCCCGCGATGCGATCGATCGCAAATTGGGACCCTTGCTCGATTGATCGCATGACTGACAAAAGCGCCAACGCCATGACCGATCCTGTGAACGAACAGCTCTCTGCCTGCCTCGACGGTGAGCTACCCGCTGCGGAATTGGACCTTCTGCTAAAGCGCATGGCGCGAGATGAAGCACTCGCAAGGACGGCCTCGCGCTATTCGCTCGCTGGCGCTGCCATGCGCGATTCCCAAGGGCCGCTCGCCAGCGTCGATTTCGCCGCGCGAGTGGCGAGTGCCGTAGCCGCCGAGGAGAAACCGCTCGAAGCGCAGCCGCTGCCGGCTCGAAGACGCTTCGAGCCGCGCCGATGGGTACGCCCCGCCATCAGTGGGACCATGGCCGCAGGCATCGCGGTGTTTGCCGTTCTCATTGCCACTCGCCCGGACCAGGGCGCCTCCGACACACCGGAGGTGGTTGCCGAGAACACCCCTGTCACGGCGCCCCTGACTACACCGGCCCCGGCACCCACGCCGGTGAACTGGTCCGCGGCTCGTCTCACGAACTATGTCGTGGCGCATAGCGAATACTCCTCGCCCTTGAGCCGGCCCATGGTGCTGAACGGGGTGCTGGCGGAGCAGAACGTCCCCGAAGAGCGGGATCAGCTTGAGACCGAGCCGGTCGATTCGGCACCCTGATGTCGACCGTCGCCCTGAAACGCCTGTTCGTCATCGTCGTGTGCAGCTGTGCGTTGCCGGCGTGGGCCGGCGACCCGGATGCCCGAGCCTGGCTCGAGCGCATGACTCGCGCGCTTGCGACGCAGAGCTACGAAGGCAAGTTCTTCCACCTGAGTGCGTCCCGCTCCGAAAGCATGTGGATCATCCACAGCGTGAAGGATGGCAAGGTCAGCGAACGCCTCGTGGCTCTCGATAACAGCGGGCGTGAAATCATCCGCAACGAGTCCGAATTGATCTGCTATCTGCCGGATCAGCGTACGGTGCTCGTCGAAAAGCGTAGCGATCAGCAATCGCTCCTTTCCTCGCTGCCGCGTTACAGCGAACAGCTGGAGTTGCACTACAGCATCGAGACAGGGCCCGAGAAGAAGGTCCTGGGCCGCCACACGCAGCTGATCCTTGTGCAGCCGCGCGATCAGTTCCGCTATGGCTACCGCCTCTGGCTGGACAAGGAAACCGCCATGCCGCTGAAGTCGCAGTTGTGCGATGCGCGCGGCAACGTGATCGAGCAGATGTTGTTTGCGGAGCTGCGGCTGCAGAACAGCATTCCAGCCGAGCGTCTCAAAACCAGCGTCGATGCGACCGGCTTCAAGTGGGTACGGCAGGACGTGCAAGCCGCGCGTGCTCCCGTCGCCCGCACGGGGTGGTATGTGGTGCGTTTGCCTGCCGGGTTTACCTTACGCACCGCGCGCATTCAGCAGCAGGAGGGTGCGAGCGAACCCACTCGGCACCTCGTGTACTCCGATGGGCTGGCCTCTGTATCCGTTTTCATCGAACCGCACAGCCCCCAGGGTGAGCCGAGCGGTCATGGCCTGGCCCGGCTCGGCTCGGCGTTCGTCTATTCGCGCTCCATCAATGGACACCAGGTCACCGCCGTGGGAGAGGTCCCGGCAGCCACGGTGGAGGCCATCGCCACGAACGTCTCGAAGCAGCCACCCGAACAAGAGTCAGCCGCCCCGGGTGAGCGTGCGGACGCGCATCCCTAGCACAACCGGGTACCACACGGGGGCTACGCGATGACGGATTGGACCCTCTACGTCCGCGGCGAGTGCTCGCTTTGCGAGCAATTCCAGGAGGATCTCGTGGGCCTCATGGGAGAGCGGGCACGACAGATCCAACTCGTGGATGTTTCCTCGGACCCTCGACTCGAATCGAGGTATGGCACCAAGATCCCGATACTTCTCGTGGATGACGAGATCGTGTGCATGTACCGGGTGGATGTGGAAAGGGTGAGAGCGCACATGGAGTAGTCTGCTAGCTTGCTAGTCGGCTAGTCAGCTAGCCAGAACATGGGCACCACAGCCTCTGGCTTGCTGACTAGCGGACTTCTGACTCGCCAACCGCATTCCCCCCGTATAATCCGCGCCCTTTGCTGCGCCGCTCGCGGCCAGTGCCCACCTTCAGTCGACGTCGGCCGGTATTTGATGAAGCTGATCCGCAATTTTTCGATCATCGCGCACGTCGACCACGGCAAGTCCACGTTGGCTGACCGCTTCATCCAGCTCTGCGGCGGCCTTGCTGACCGCGAGATGGCCAACCAGGTGCTCGATTCCATGGCCCTGGAACGCGAACGGGGCATCACGATCAAGGCGCAAAGCGTGACGCTCTACTACCGTGCGCAGGACGGCGAACGCTATCAGCTCAATTTGATCGACACGCCGGGTCACGTCGATTTCTCGTACGAGGTGTCCCGTTCGCTCGCTGCCTGCGAAGGCGCGTTGCTGGTCGTGGACGCCGCACAGGGCGTGGAAGCCCAGAGCGTTGCGAATTGCTACACCGCGCTCGACCAGGGACTGGAAGTGGTACCCGTCATCAACAAGATCGATCTGCCATCCGCCGATCCCGATCGCGTCATCAAAGAGGTCGAAGAGATCATCGGCATCGAAGCGCACGACGCGGTGCGCGTCAGCGCGAAGACGGGCGAGAACGTTCCCGAGCTGCTTGAACAATTGATCCAGCGCATTCCGGCGCCCAGCGGCGATCCGGAAGGGCCGCTGCAGGCACTGATCATCGATTCCTGGTTCGACAACTACGTCGGTGTCGTCTCGCTCGTGCGCGTGATGAACGGCGTACTGCGCGTGGGCTCGAAGATTCGCGTATGGTCGACCGGTCGCACTTTCCTCGTCGATAAGCTCGGTCGCTTCACGCCGAAATCCGTCGCCAGCGAGACGCTATCCACGGGTGAGGTGGGCTTCGTCATTGCGGGCATCAAAGAAATCGACGGCGCACCCGTCGGCGACACCATCACCACCGACGCCAAGCCCTGCAGCGAGCCGCTCGCCGGATTCAAGCAGATCAAGCCGCGGGTCTTCGCGGGTCTGTTCCCGGTCAACTCGGAAGACTACGAAGCCTTTCGCGATGCGCTCGCCAAGCTGCGCTTGAATGACTCGGCATTGCATTACGAGCCCGAGGTCTCGACGGCGCTCGGCTTCGGTTTCCGCATCGGCTTTCTCGGCCTGTTGCACATGGACATCGTGCAGGAGCGCCTCGAGCGCGAGTACAACCTCGAGCTGATCACGAGCGCGCCGACGGTCGTCTACGAAGTCCTGAAGACCGACGGCGCGGTGATCTACGTCGACAATCCATCGAAGCTGCCGGCTTCGAACGAAATCGAGGAGATTCGCGAACCCATCATTACGGCGAATCTGCTGCTGCCGCCTGAATACGTCGGACCGGTGTTGAAACTGTGCACCGAGAAGCGCGGGCGCCAGAAGAAGATGCAATATCTCGGCAGCCAGGTCTCGCTGCAGTACGAGCTGCCGATGGCGGACGTGGTGCTGGACTTCTTCGATCGCCTGAAATCGGTCAGTCGCGGGTATGCCTCCTTCGATTACGAGTTCAGCCACTTCGAAGCTGCGCCCATGGTGAAGCTGGACATGCTCATCAATGGCGATCGAGTGGACGCGTTGTCGCTCATCGTCCATCGCGACAATGCGTATCAGCGCGGGCGCGAGCTGGTCGACAAGATGCAAGAGCTGATTCCGCGGCAGATGTTCGAGGTCGCGGTGCAGGCGGCCATTGGGGCCCACGTCGTCGCGCGCGCGACGGTGAAAGCCCTCCGTAAGAACGTGCTGGCGAAATGCTACGGCGGCGACGTGTCTCGCAAGCGCAAGCTGCTCGAGAAACAGAAAGAAGGTAAGAAGCGCATGAAGCAGCTGGGCTCGGTGGAGATCCCGCAGGAGGCGTTCCTGGCCGTGTTACGAGTGGGTAAGGACAAGTAGGGACCTGGGGCATGAGGCGTGGGGCGTGGGCACATCCTGCCGCAGCAGCGGGTTTCCCCAGGTCCCACGCCCAAAAGAAGAACTGTGCAAGCGTTATCACCAGCGACGGACCTAATTGAGGCATGGTTTCTCAATGACTCTTGATTTCTCACTCATTTTGGTCGTGGCGACCGTCGTGACGGGCGTGATCTGGGGTATCGACACGCTCTTCTTCCGCAGCCGCCGCCAACCGGCGCCGGATGGCACACCCGCCCGCGAACCCACGATCGTCGAGTACGCACGCTCGTTCTTCCCGGTGATCCTGATCGTTCTAGTGGTGCGCTCGTTTCTGTTCGAGCCGTTCCGGATTCCGTCCGATTCGATGATGCCGACGCTGCTCGATGGCGACTTCATCTTCGTCAACAAGTACGCCTATGGGCTTCGGCTGCCAGTACTGAACAAGAAGATCCTGGAGACGGGCGAGCCAAAGCGCGGCGATGTCATCGTCTTCCGCCTGCCCAGAGATCCTTCCACCAATTACATCAAGCGCCTGGTCGGCCTACCGGGGGATCACATTGCGGTGTACGAGGATAAGCTGGTCATCAACGGTAAGCTGATTCCGCTCGAGCCCACGGGGACCTACCACGGTTTACGGCATGATGGCGCTCGCGTCGGTCTGGAGGACTTGAACGGCATCGAGCATCGCGTCTTGCACCTGCCCGAAACTTGGCCCTACCGTTACGGGCAGGGACCGTTCGAGATCGTAGTGCCCGAGGGGCGATACTTCTTCATGGGCGACAATCGCGACAACAGTCAGGACAGCCGGTATCCGCAGGTGGGACTGGTGCCCGAAGGCAATCTGGTCGGCAAAGCGGTCATGATTTGGCTGAACTGGCGAGTTCCCGATGCCGCGCCGATTTGGAGCCGCATCGGCGATCGCATTCACTAAAAGTTTCCGGTAACAACAACGATTGGCAGCGGGAGACATCATGCGAGCAAGACAGGGCATGCCGGCGAAGCAACGCGGCGCGACGTTCCTCGGGATGGTGATCATTTTTGCGATCCTCGGTTTCGGCGTGTACGCCGGCATTCGGCTCGTACCCCTGTACTTCGAGTACATGGCCGTCGTGCGCGCCATGGACCAGGTCGCGAAGGAATACGATGGCGAGCCCGTGACGGTGCAGCAAGTCCGCACTTCGCTCGATCGCCGCTGGACGATCGAGGACATCAAGAGCCTCGATCCGAAGGACATGGAAATCCGCAAACAAGGTAACGGCATGGTAATGCGGGCGTACTACCGTGCCGAGGCGCCGTTCGTAGCAAACATCTCGCTCGCCGTCGACTTCGACAAGACGGTCGAGATCAAGTAGCGCCATTGAAGACCGCGGCCGCATGGGTGAGTGAGCAGCTGGGTTACGACTGTCGTGACCCAGCGATGATCGCCGCGGCGCTCACGCATCGCAGTGCCGGCGGAGCCCACAACGAGCGGCTCGAGTTCCTGGGCGATGCCGTGCTGAACTGCGTGACGGCCATGCTGCTATTTCGCGAGTTCGGCAATGCCACCGAAGGCGAGCTCTCGCGCTTCCGCGCGAGTCTCGTGAGCGGCGAGGCTCTTGCGGAGATTGCGCTCCAACTCGGCCTCGGAGAACACCTCCGTCTCGGCTCGGGTGAGCTCAAGAGCGGCGGTTTCCGTCGCAAATCCATTCTTGCCGATGCGTTCGAGGCGCTGCTCGGCGCCATTAGTCTGGATGGCGGGTTCGACGAGGCGGCCCGCGTCATAGAACGGTTGATGGGGCCGCGACTGGATCGCCTGCCCAGCGCAGCGGAACTCAAGGATCCGAAAACGCGCTTACAGGAAGCGCTGCAGGCACGTGGTTTACCCCTGCCTTCGTACGTGGTCGAAGGGGTTGAGGGTGAAGCGCACAATCAGGTATTTCACGTCGCGTGTGTGGTGGAAGCGTTGCAGTTACGCGAGCACGCGAGCGGCGGGTCGCGCCGGCGGGCCGAACAGGCCGCTGCACAACGGGTACTCGATGTGTTGCCCGGAGCAAAGAGTTGAACGTTGAAATCAGTTCAGCGGAGGCGGCGCCGTTTCGCTGCGGGTTTGCCGCCATCGTCGGCCGGCCCAATGTGGGCAAGTCCACGCTGATGAATGCACTGCTCGGGCGCAAGCTGAGCATCGTGAGCCCGAAACCTCAGACCACGCGTCATCGCATTCTCGGCATCCTCAACGAGCCCGCTGCGCAGATCATCTTTGTGGACACGCCGGGGCTCCACCCGAGCGAGCGACGGGCCATGAATCGCCACATGAATCGGGCGGCGCTGTCCTCGCTCGTCGATTCCGATGTGAATCTCTTCATCATCGAAGCCTTGCGCTGGACCGACGAGGATCAGCGTGTTCTCGATGAGCTGAAGCGGGCGGGCAGGCCGATCATGCTGCTGATCAACAAGATCGATCAGGTACGGGGCCGGGAACGCCTGCTGCCGTTCATCGAAGAGCTCACTGGCAAGGCGAACTTCATCGAAGTGCTGCCATTGTCGGGCCTGAAACGCGACGGACTCGATCGCATCGCGCAGCTGGTGGCCAAATACCTGCCGGAGTCCCCGCCGCACTTTCCCGAGGATCAGTACACGGATCGGAGCACGGAATTTCAGATCGCCGAGATCATCCGCGAGAAGCTCACGTTGCGGTTGCGTCAGGAACTGCCTTACGGCCTCACCGTGCAAATCGAGCGCATGGAGGAGGATAAAGGACGGCTCGTGATCAACGCCGTGATCTGGGTGGAGCGCAATGGGCAGAAGGCCATCGTGATCGGGCAGGGCGGCGAACAGTTGAAGGAAATCGGGCGAGCTGCGCGCATCGATATCAATCGTCTGCTCGACCGCCCGGTGCACCTCGAGCTGTGGGTCAAGGTGAAGGAGAACTGGTCGGACAACGAGACGGCGCTG
>CBJNAT010000143.1:0-6927 GCA_966434585.1 uncultured Gammaproteobacteria bacterium
CTTTCTTGATCGCATCCTGATGCGAGCCCGAGGACGCGGTGAACACGAGATCGCCGACATATGGATGCCGCGGATGAATCGGCAGTTGATTGCAGTGCTCCACGAGCCGCGCTGCTTCGTTGATGTTGGAGAAGTCGAGCTGTGGATCGACGCCCTGCGTGTAGAGGTTCAGCGCCAGCGTGACGACATCGACGTTGCCGGTGCGCTCGCCGTTGCCGAACAACGTTCCCTCCACACGATCGGCGCCGGCCATGACCGCGAGCTCGGCAGCGGCAACCGCCGTACCGCGATCGTTATGCGGATGCACGGACAACACCGCCGCATCGCGGCGACTGAACTGCCGTCCGAACCATTCGATCTGATCGGCGTACACGTTCGGTGTCGCCATCTCGACCGTCGCGGGCAAATTCAGAATGATCTTGTTGGTCGTATGCGGCTGCCACACATCGACGACACGCTCGCAAACTTCCACGGCGTAATCCAGTTCTGTACCCGTGAAGCTTTCCGGGCTGTATTGGAAGACCCAATCCGTGTCCGGCTGCATCTCTGCTTGCGCGACGACCGCAGTCGCACCGTCCACGGCGATGCGCGTGATGCCGGCGCGATCCAGCCCGAAAACAACTCGCCGCTGCAGCGTCGACGTCGAGTTGTAGAGATGCACGATGGCGCGTCGTGCGCCCCGGAGTGCCTCGAACGTGCGTGCAATGAGCTCGCCGCGCGCTTGCGTGAGTACCTGGATGGTGACGTCATCGGGCACGAGATCTCGTTCGATCAACAGACGGATGAAGTCGAAGTCCGTCTGCGACGCCGCCGGAAAACCCACTTCAATTTCCTTGAATCCCGTACGCACGAGCAGATCGAAGAATCGCCTCTTCCGGTCGGTATCCATGGGTTCGATCAGTGCTTGGTTTCCGTCACGCAGATCGACGCTGCACCACGTGGGCGCTCGCGTGATGGTCCGGCTGGGCCAACGACGGTCGGGCAAATCGATGGGTGCAAATGGGCGGTATTTGTTACCGGGCTTCATGTCCAGTTCCTCTCCTCGCGACCGGCTGCTCGAGCGGCCGGGATGCATTGCTTTCACGCAACGAGACTAAAAGGGCCGGGGTGGGGCTCCAGCGGCTCGTATCAACGGGTGATTAGGCGCCAGTCCTTGGCATGCGAGAGATCGAGGTGCGCCTCAGCGGCGCAGGTGCAGGCGCGGACCCAGCAACAGGCCGCCACGAAGGGGCAGGGCGATTGTTGGCTGGTGGGTACGCATGAGGCTGAATCTAGCAGCGCGGCTGCGCCACGCGCAAGGCGCGCGTGAAGAATTGCGCACTATCGGAGAACCGTCGTAATAGGAGCGGCTCTCGATGACAGAGGAGTGGATTTGCATGTGTCGCTGGATAGCGGTGATCTCGTGGTTGGCTTGCAACGTGGCGTGGCCCCAGACGAGCTTCACGATTCAATGGCGCGAGGTGGCTCAGGTGCAAACCAGCGCCGCGGGTGAGCCTGCCGTCGTCAAACCGTTGGCCGCGAAGTCACCCTCTCAGGCCTCGGAAGCGAAGGTCGAGCGCATCGCGATCGAGCCCGCCGTCCTGCGTACCGGAAGGGGCAAGATCGTGTGTTTGAGCCGGTTCGATATTGCCGCTTATGGCCCAGCTGGCGAACGAACCGCCTCCGTCCCGCTCGAGCTGCACATGCAGGAGCAGCACCTGCGCACGCTCACCTTCGAATCCAAGCCAAAGGATCTGTGCTTCCGCGTGACCCAAACAGGTGAGCTCGCCATTCGACTCACGAGCAAGATCCCTGCTAGGGACGGCACGTATCGCGGAGCGCAGGCTTTCGTGCGGGTGGGTGACTAGTGATCACACCCTCTTTCACGCTCCTTTAACGCTCGTTTTGATCGCGCCGTCACACGCATTCGATCAAATGGCGCCGTTCTCAAATCAAGGAGCTAATCATGAGTTCGGTGCTTCGTTCTTCCATCATCGAAATCATCATGTTGATCTTGTGCATCGCCTGGGCGGCGATCTTCAGCGTGAGCCTGTTGCACCCGGATATGAGCTCGCTCGCCGAGCACGACATCCCTGTGGCCTCGCAAGCCGCGTGAGGGCTGTATCCATGGGCGCGACCCAAGTACGCATGGGCGTCTGCCGTACAGCTTCGGGCCTGCGGTTCGCACAGAGCCTCGCGGGCGAGCCGCAGCCCGAAGTTGCACGTCGCTGGTCGAGAGCCGCGGTGCTGTCGTCGGCGATCTCTCCGGCGGTGTCGGCCACGACCCATGCACGGCATTGGACCCAGGCGCAGCGCGGGTCAGTTGCGTGAGTGCGAATCATTAGGTTGCCCTCGCGAACTCGCGCTAGCGCCATTCTGTAGCCGCCGTCACCACAACCAACGGGCGCTTACGATCCGTTACAGCTTTACCGCCCGGCCTTAAGTACAACTGCTGCGTTCAATTTCACTTCAGCGAGCGCAGTGCACCTTTCCCATCGGACCTCGTCCGCCTATCGTCAGCAACGACGCACTGAACCGATCGTTGTAGGACGAGTCGAACTCACGCCTCTCGTTATGAACCTACTGGCTGACGTCGGTGCACGCATAGGGCGCGCCTGGGGCGGCGACCGTGAATGACGGAACACGCATCGATGAGCACTTTTAACAAACTGTCGACGCTCGCGAGTCTCCTCGCGCTGCATGGCTGCGCGGTCGGGCCCGATTACCAGGAGCCCTCGACGGTAGCCCCCGACCAATGGCATGCGCTGGCAGCGACGACATCGACTGTTTCGCCCGTGACCACGGCCGACCTCGAATGGTGGAGCAGCTTCAACGATCGACTGCTGACCGATCTGATTGAGCGGGCAGTGCGCAACAATTTCGATGTGGACCAGGCCATCGCCCGCGTGCGGGAGGCACGTGCCCGTAGAGGGATCGTGACGGCCGACTTCCTGCCACGCGTGAGCGGCTCGGGGAGCGCAGTGCGCTCGGACAGTGGCAACGACAACACGGCATTCGGCGAGGCAAGCGTGCGCACGCTCTACGACGCGGGTCTCGACGCCTCGTGGGAACTCGATCTGTTCGGCGGCATTCGTCGCAGCCGCGAAGCCGCCACCGCCCAGCTTCAGGCTTCGCAAGCGGATCTGAACGACGTGCTGATCACGCTGCTCGGTGAAGTGGCGCTCAACTACACCGACTACCGAACGACACAGGCGCGCATTGACTTCGCCACACGCAATCTCGCGAGCCTGAGCGAGGTGTACGACATGACGCGCTGGCGTGCCGAGGCAGGCTTAAGCTCGGCACTCGATGTCGAACAGGCGCAGACGAGTCTCGAGCAGACACGCGCGCAGATTCCAACGTTGGAAGCGAGCCTCAACGCGTTTGCGAACCGCTTGGCCGTGCTACTCGGGGAATCCCCGGGTGCGCTGGCTTCGAAGCTCGATGCCGTGCAGCCGATTCCCGTCGCGCCTGCCACGCTGATGACGGATCTGCCTGCGAACGTGCTGCGTCAACGCCCCGACGTGCGGCGCGTTGAACGGCAACTGGCGGCACAGAGTGCGCAGATTGGTGTCGCCACCGCGGCGCTGTATCCGAGCCTCAACTTGAGCGGCTCGATTGGAGTGCAGGCGAGCGCGCTGAGTGATCTGTCGAGCGCCGATGCTGTGCAAAGGGCAGGCCTCGGTCTCAACATTCCGCTCTTCAATGGCGGCGCTTTGTGGCAGAACGTGCAAGTGCAGAACGCCATCTTCGATCAGTTGCTCGCTGCGTATCGGTCGGCAGTGCTGCTCGCCTTCGAGGACTCCGACAACGCGTTCACCGCGTGGCTCACCGAGCGGCGTCGGTATGAATCGCTTTCGGCTGCGACCGCGAGTGCACGCCGTGCGACCGACCTCGCTGTCATGCAGTACAACGCTGGATTGGTGGATTTCGAGGCTGTGCTCGCGGCGCAGCGAGCGCAGATCTCGCTCGACGATCAACTCGCACTGAGCGAGGGTGAGCTCACGAGCAATACGATTCGCGTCTACAAGGCTTTGGGAGGCGGCATGAACCGGCTGCCCGATCTGTTGTTGTCCACTCGATAAGTGCTTGAGCCATGCACAACCCCGAACACGCCTCTGCCATGGATGTGCAACGTACGCTGGGCACTGGATCGCAGCGGCGCAACCCGTTACGTAGTCATTGGCGGTGGGTCGTGGCCGCGCTGGTCGCGCTCGCGCTCATCTACTGGTTTTCGCAGCGGAGCACAGGCGAGCAGGTGCGTTATAGCTCGGAGCCCGTCACACGCGGCGCACTTACCGTCACTGTGACCGCCACGGGCACGCTCGAGCCGACTAACCAAGTCGATATTGGCAGCGAGCTATCCGGCACGATTCGCGAGGTGTATGCGGACTACAGTGGCCCGGTGAAGAAGGGTGGTGTGCTCGCCGTGCTAGACACCACTCGATTGAACGCACAGGTCTTGCAGGCGCAGAGCGCACTCGCTTCCGCGGAAGCCAATATCGCGCAGAATGAAGCCAACCTCAAAGAGGCACAGGCGAATTTGGCGCGCTTGCAGAAAGTGCGGGAACTCAGCGGCAACAAGATTCCGTCACAACAGGATCTCGATGTCGCCGAGGCGACGGCGGCTCGGGCCGCCGCACAACTGCAAGCATCGAAAGCGGCCGCGGCGCAGGCGAAAGCCACGTTGAATGCAGAGCAGACCGATCTCAGCAAAGCGGAGATTCGCTCCCCGATCAACGGGGTGGTTTTGCAGCGTTCGGTCGAGCCGGGCCAGACAGTCGCGGCATCCCTACAAGCACCCGTGCTGTTCACGCTTGCGGAAAACTTGAGGCGCATGGAGCTGCACGTCGATGTCGATGAAGCCGACGTCGGCAAGGTACACGTCGGGCAGCCTGCGACGTTCACCGTGGATGCCTACCCCGATCGCACGTTCCGCGCCCGCATCAAGGAAGTGCGCTATTCGTCTTCCACTACCAAATCGAGCAGCTCATCGAGCAGCTCCACTGCGAGCTCGAGTGCTTCCACGACAGGGGTGGTCACTTACGAAACCGTACTCGAAGTCGACAACTCGGATATGTCGTTGCGCCCACGCATGACTGCGACCGCGCAGATTCGGGTGCAACACATCGACGACGCGCTACTGATCCCCAACGCCGCGTTGCGGTTCTCTCCACCGGAAGGTCAAAGTGGTTCGGGCGCCAACAATCGCAGCGGGATCATGGGTGCGTTGATCCCGCGCATGCCCCGCCGCGCAGCGGGAGGCGCTCGCGGCGGCGGCAATCCAAAGGGTGAAACACGCGTGTGGACCTTGATCGAGGGTCAGCCACAGCCGATCACCGTGCGCATTGGGGCGAGCGACGGCCGGAACACGCAAGTGCTCGAAGGCGAGCTGAAGACCGGCACGCAGTTGCTCATCGATGCGGAGACACCGGCGAATGCACGCTGAAGCTCGGCCGATATTCTCAGATCGAGAGCCGCGCGAGACGATCCTCGAGCTTGCCGGCGTCACGAAGGTGTACGGGCAAGGCGCTGCGACCGTGCATGCGTTGCGGGGCATCGATCTACGCATCGCTCGCGGCGAGTTCGTGGCCGTGATGGGGCCGAGCGGCTCGGGCAAATCGACCACGATGAACGTGCTTGGCTGCCTCGATACGCCGACCGCCGGCAGTTACCGATTCCTGGGCGCCGAGGTGGGCCAGCTCGATTCGGATCAGCGCGCACTTCTGCGCCGCAACTATCTCGGCTTCGTCTTTCAGGGCTTCAACCTGCTGAGCCGCACGTCCGCTCTGGAGAACGTCGAGCTGCCGATGGTGTATCGACGTATGGACGCGGTCGAGCGGCACGCGCGCGCACGTAAAGCGCTGCACGAAGTCGGCCTCACGGGTCGCGAGAGTCACAATCCGAATGAGCTATCGGGTGGACAACAACAGCGTGTGGCTATTGCGCGGGCTATCGTCACGGAGCCGGAAGTGCTGTTCGCTGACGAACCCACCGGCAATCTCGATACCGCGACCACTCGGGAGATCATGCAGCTACTCACGCGATTGAATGCCGAGCGTGGCATCACGATCGTCATGGTCACGCACGAGCCGGACGTGGCGGCTTGGACCCACCGCACCATCCGCTTCCGCGACGGGCTGATCGAAAGCGATGAGCCGCACATGGCGACACCGAGCTGACCATGTTCGCAAACGCGCTGCTCCTCGCTCTTCGTGAGATCCGCCGCAATGTGCTGCGCTCGGGCCTCACGATCCTCGGCATCGTGATCGGCGTCGGCGCCGTCATTACGATGGTGACCATCGGCCAAGGCGCCACTGCGCAAGTGCAAGCTGAGATCGCCAAGCTCGGCACCAATCTTCTGCAAATGTTTCCGGGGCAACGCTTCCGCGGTCCTGGCGGTGCGCGCCAACAATCGCAGCGCTTCAAGATCGAGGATGCTGACGCGATCGCCGAGCTGCCCGGTGTGGCTGCGGTCGCTCCGACCGCGCAGGCCAATACGCAGGCGATCTACGGCAACGCGAACTGGAGCACGCAGGTCACAGGCACGACCGACATGTTCGTGCGTGTGCGCGACTGGCCACTCGCGACGGGACGCAACTTCACCGATTCCGAGCTACGCAGCGGCGCTGCGGTGTGCATTCTCGGCGAGACCGTACGGCGCGAGCTCTTCGGTGCGCAAAATCCCATCGATCTATCCGTGCGCCTCAACAAGCTGTCGTGCAAGGTCATCGGCGTGCTCACGCTCAAAGGCCAGTCGAGCTTCGGTCAGGATCAGGATGAGATCGTCCTCATGCCGCTGCGGGCCGTGCAGCGCCGGCTCATCGGAGCCACAGAGGTGAACACAGTCCTCGTCTCGGCCCGTGAAGGTGTCGCGACTCAGCGCGTGCAACAGAGCATCGAGTTGCTGATGCGCGAGCGGCGCCGCATCCGGTTCGGCGTCGAGGA
>CBJNAT010000144.1:0-6922 GCA_966434585.1 uncultured Gammaproteobacteria bacterium
CGTTGGTACTACTCGCCCTCTTGGGTTCAGACGCAACCATCGGACCGGTTGCGAGCATCATGATCGGCGCGGTTGTGTGCTGCGCGGCGTGCATCGCGGGCGACAACCTGCAAGACCTGAAGTGCGGCTACATGCTGGGCGCAACACCTTGGCGTCAACAGGTGATGTTGGGCATCGGCGCAATTTCATGTGCGCTCGTCATGGCGCCTGTGTTGAACTTGCTGGCACAAGCTTATGGCATCGGCGTACCGACCCCTGAGCATCCGAATCCACTCATTGCACCGCAAGCCACACTGATGGCCTCGGTGGCACGTGGCATGTTCGGCGGCGAGCTGCCCTGGACGATGATCTGGATCGGCTCGGCTGTCGGTGCGTTGATCATCGCGCTCGATGAGTGGTTGAAGCGTAGCGGCAAGTCATCCCGCGCACCGGTGCTTGCAGCCGCTGTGGGCATTTATCTGCCGCTGGAACTTACGGTGCCCATCTTCCTGGGCGGCTTGCTGGCGTATGTGGTCGAGCGTCGCACGGCGAAGCCGACCACCGACGAAGCCGCGGAGCGCCTGCACCGCAAAGGCGTGCTGTTCGCGGCAGGCCTCATCACGGGTGAAGCGCTGATGGGCATTCTCATCGCGTTCCCCATCGTGTTGGCGGGCCGGGCCGACGTGCTGGCATTACCCGAACGCTGGCAGTTCGCCGGCATGCCGGGCAAGTTGCTCGGGCTCGCTATCCTCACCGCGATCGCATGGGTGCTGTATCGGATCGCCGTAGGGGGCGCGCGAACTGTCGTGCGCGCCGCATGAAAACAGGATCGAGCACCACGGGTACATGGACGTACCCCGCCGCCGAAGGTGGCGAGCAATCGGTAAAAATCACACTTTTTACCGATTGCTCGAGGGTCGCGACAGGATGTCCGATCCCTCGTTCAAATTAATCGCGTCGCCGAATGACTTCGATCTTGCCGCTGTTGCCGATCAGTCCTGAGCCGATCCACGAGGTGATGCTGACGATGATGGATGCGCCAAGCGCGGTCCAGAAGCCGCTGACGTGCACGCCGCTGAGGATCAGTGCGACTAAGCCGAGCATTGCGGCATTGATCACGAGCAGAAAGAGCCCGAGCGTGAGCAGCGTGAGTGGGAACGTCAGCAGGACTGCAATCGGCCGCACGATGGCGTTGACCACGCCGAGCAGGAGCGCTGCAGCGAGCAAGGCACTCGGTTGATCAAAGCGCAAACCTGAGAAGATCTGGGTGGCGATCCACAGCCCCACTGCTACGATCGCGGCGCGCAACAGAAAACCAACCATTGCAGTTGCCTCTTACTACAGATCCCTGATGCGGAGGGTATATGGCCTGGGTAGCCGTCGTCATCGTTCTCGCGTTACTGGAGTTCGTCTGGTTTGCCATTCTCGTCGGCAAAGCCCGCAGCACGTACGGTGTGAACGCGCCAGCCACGACGGGCAACGAGATGTTCGAGCGCTACTTCCGCGTGCAGCAGAACACGATGGAGCAGCTGTTGTTGTTCTTGCCGGGAGTATGGCTGTTCGCCACCTTCGTCACCCCGATCGGGGCGGCACTGCTCGGCGCTGTGTTCATCGCCGGCCGAGCGATCTACGCCGCGACTTACATCGCTGATCCGAAGAAGCGCGGCCTTGGATTCGGACTCTCGATGCTGCCCAATCTTGCTTTGCTGATCGGGTCATTGATTGGCGCGATCCGCGTCATCCTAGCGACAGCGAACCTGGGCTGACCCGGATCTCACTCCGCGCCGCCGTGGCATTTCTTGAATTTCTTGCCGCTGCCGCAGTAACACGGGTCGTTCCGGCCTGGTTTCGGCATCTCGCGCCGAAAAGGCTGCTGCGGCTCGTGGTCGTGGTCGTGGTCGCAATCCGGACCATGCACGTGTGGAGGGGCGGAATCTTTCTGCTTGTCCATGGCCGGTGAGTGAATGGTGATCAGTGACTTGTGACTGGGATGAACGACATCTTGCCAGTCACGAGTCACCGATCACCAGTCACCTTTACGCGGATGCCTGTTCGCTACGCTCGGCTTTCTCGGCCTGCATGCGCTGAGCCGCGATCATCATCAGTTCCTTGGGGCTGAGATGATCCTCCGGAAAGAAGGCGCTGCCAATACTGACGCTCGCGCGCAGCAGGCGTTTGCCGATGGAAATGGTCCCTTGATAGACGTGGTTGCGCATGCGTTGCGCCACCTGCGCGGCGTGGCGCGCATCCATGTCGATCAGCAGCACGACGAACACATCGCCACCTAAGCGTGCAGCCGCATCGTTCTGCCGCACGGATCGACCGATCGCCTGTGCGACGGCAACGATGAGTTGATCGCCGGCGCTGTGGCCCATCGATTCGTTGATCGTGGCCGTGTCGTTCACGTGGACCATCAAGATGGCGTAGGGCAGACCTTCACGTTCGGCACGGCGATGCTGCAGTTGCAGGGCTTCGTCGAACGTCTTGGAGTTCATCAACCCCGTCAGCGGATCGCTGCCCGCCAGTGTCTGTAGGTGCTGTTCGGTGCTGCGCGCCTGCTGAACGTGATGTGCCATGGCCAACGCGACGCTCAAACCGGGCAGCAGCATGCTCACGAGTAACACGCCGAACTCACGTGCGAGAGGGGCCATTCCGGGCGTGATCGCGCCGAGGGCTGCGCCGAGCGTCGCAACAAGAACGCCACACGCAATGACCCAAACGGGTTTGCCCGTCGCGCCTCCCGTTGCAGCAAGCGGCAACAGATAGAGCACGAGGAGCGGGCTGTGCCCTTTGCCGGTCGCAAGCGAAATGCACGTGGCGAATGCCAACAGGATGGCGATGGCCAGCACGTTGCGTCGAGCAGCCGGCCAGCAACGCAGCGGCGGCAACATCGGCAACACAGTGGCGACCGCGAGCGAGACCAAACCGAGTGCCGCCACACGCGGGTATTCCACGATGTTCGGCGCGAACGCGAACGGCAGAACGCCGACGACGAGCGCGACCAGCGCGTACCAGACGAGATTCTGGCTTTCGGCGAGCGAATGGGGGCTCTGTGCGCGCGCGAGCCAGTTCATATCAGCCAATCAGTTGGAAAGACTCAGGTCCGCCGTTGCAGTGGTCTCGAGACCGATGCGGCGCTTCACGGCTTCGAGCGCAGCGTTGATTTCGGGCTCGTCACTAGCAGCCGGGGGCGGCTGCCCATCGTCCATCGCAGGCTTCACTTCGATGTCCGGAACGATGCCTTTTTTGTTGATCGACTCACCGGACGGCGTGAAGTATCGCGAAGTCGTGAGCTTGATCGCGCGGCCATCCGACAGCGGCACGATGGTCTGCACCGAACCCTTCCCATAGGTGCGCGAGCCGACGAGCACCGCACGCTGATGATCTTTGAGCGCGCCCGCCACGATCTCCGAAGCCGAGGCGGAACCGGCATTCACGACCACTGCGATCGGAGCACCGTTCAGCAGATCCCCGGGCTTCGCGCTCATCGCAAACTGTGCATCGGCGGCGCGGCCGTTCGCAGAGACGATCAGACCTTCGTTCAGGAATTCATCCGAAACTTCGACTGCGGCCTCGAGGACACCACCTGGATTATTGCGTAGATCGAGCACGAGTCCTTTCAGCGCGCCGCGGTTCTGCTGCGAGAGCTTTGCTAGGGAACGCCGCAGGTCCGTATCGGTGGTGTCGCTGAAATGCACGATGCGCACGTAACCCACGCCACCGTCCAGCAGCTCGTGCTTCACGGTGCGCACACGCACCGGTTGTCTTTCGATATCGAAGTGCATCGGGTCGGCCACGCCTTCGCGTGCGATCGTGAGCTTCACTTTCGTGCCGGCCTGGCCACGCATTCGATCGATCGTTTGCGACAATTGTTGCGCGTCGACCGGTTCATCATCGATCGCGACGAGGCGATCATGTTCACGTACACCGGCCAGTGCCGCTGGCGTTTCTTCGAGCGCGTTGCTGACACGCACTTCGCCGTTCTCGATAGCGACTTCCAACCCCACGCCGGAGTATTCGCCGCTGGAGCTGATTCGGATGTTCCCGAATTCTTTCGGATCCAAGAACGCGGAATGCGGATCGAGCTCCGACATCATGCCGCGGATGGCCGCTTCAATGAGTTGGTCGTCACTCAGCTGTTCCACATAGTCGCGCTTTACGCGCTCCAGCACTTCCGCGAGTAGCCGCGCATCCTGCCAAGGGAGGATGGCGTGCAGTCCGAAATCGCCTGCCGGTTTGTTCTTGGCATCGCGCGCAGCCATCGCCTGTGCGGCAATGGCGTTGCTGCGATCCTGCGCAGCAATGTGCACGAAGGACGAGGCTGCCTGCTGCTGCACGAGTGTGCTTGCGGCACCGATACCGATGCCGGCAGCCAGCACGATGACAGTTCTCACTAAAGACTTGGCTTTCACAATGAGCTGCTCGAGGGTCGCTGGTGTACTTCGGACGATTTGAGCTTAGGTGCCCCTACGATAGGCCTCTATCAGTCAAGCCCCGAAGTGCCCGTTTGGCCGGGTCCGAGTGCGTAGTTCAACCAGGGCGGCGCTTGGCGCTGTGACTGCGTAGCAGTTCCTGCAGCACTTCCTCCAGCGGGCGCGGACGTCCGATTGCAAAGCCCTGGCCGTAGTCCACGCCGAGCTGGCCCATCGCGTCCTGAATTGCCTGGCTTTCCACGCATTCCGCAGTGGTCCGCAGTTTCGTGGCCTGCGCGAGCTGCACGATGGCGCTGACCATTGCTTGCGAACGCGGATTGCCGACGACATCGCGCACGAGACTGCCATCGATCTTGATGTCGCTGACCGGGAGCGACTTCAAGTACGTCAGGGAAGACAGGCCACGACCGAAGTCGTCGAGTGCAACATCATGGCCGAGATCCTTGAGTCGCCGCACCAGCATCTCCGCTCGCACGATGTTCGCCACGGCCGCCGTTTCCGTGATTTCGAACGACAGCAGGCTCGAGGGCAGCTCGTATTCGGCCAGCTTTTGTTCCAGGTAGTTCGGGAACTCTTCATCGCTCAACGACTGGCCGGAGAGATTGATCGCGAACTTGACACCCATCGCCTTCAGCGCGGGTGCCGCCGAGGAGATGACCTCGAGCGCGAATTGCACGACCCAACGGTCGATGGCCGTGGCAAGTTGGTAGCGCTCGGCGGCTGTGAAGAACTTGTCGGGTGAAATGCTCTCGCCATTCGGGTCGATCATGCGTAACAACAGCTCATAGCGCTGACCGCCTGTTTTGGCGAGCGGCACGATCGGCTGGGCTTCGAGCCGAAACTGGTCGTTGGCAAGGGCTTGTTGAATGGTGCCCATGAGCGACACGTCCTCGTAACCCTGCACGCTACTGCAGTCCGCCTCCTGGAAGATTTCGACGCGTGCGCGGCCATGATCCTTGGCCGCCTTGCACGCGACTTCCGCCAGTGCGAGCGCATGCGAAAGCGGCAACTTCGAGGTCGGCACGCTCGCGACACCGAGGCTTGCGCTGATCTCGAGTTTGCGCTCGTCCACGGTGTGCTCGATGGCCGCGATCTTCTCGCACAGCGCCTGAGCGAAGCGGCTCGCGAGATCAAGCGTGCAATCCGGAAACAACAGCGCGAAGCGATCGCCGGAGATGCGAGCCGCGATCATGCGCGCGCCGAGATTGTTGCGAATCACTTCGCCAACGCGCGCGATCACGTCGTCGCCGACATGCATGCCGTGATTCTCGTTGACGACGTGCAAACGATCGATGTCGCCGTAGACGAGGCAGTGCTGAGCGTTGCTTTTGCCCGCAAGGGTCGCGAGTGCGCGCTTTTCGAAAGCCGGTCGCGTGAGCAGTCCTGTCGATGGGTCGTAGGCGTTCTGCAGCACGAAGGCCACACGACGACCCAGCAACTCGACGATGCGTACGTGGCGCAGCTCGAAATCAGGCGCGTTCGTCGGCTTGAAGAGAGCCAGAATGCCGACAACGCTCTGGGAGCCTTGCAGAATCGGACAGGCCAGAATCTTGTAGGGCAGGGCGCCGAGCGGGCTATTCGGTGGCGCGCGGTTCAACGTGACCGTGCGACGCTGGACCTGCGACCAAGCCAACAAGTGTCGCTGCGTCTTCTCCAGCGCTTCGGTGTCAGCGGCGGTCGGCATGCCTTGCGCCGTCCGCGCCATGGTGATGTTGTTGTCGGGAATGATGAGCGCACCGAACGTGCAACCGAGGTGCGCGACGCAGTTCTGCACGAGGTGGGCGAACTCGTCGGTGTCGCCTGGTTCGCTCGAGCCGCTCGCCTCGATCAGAAGCTCTAGATCGCCATCGCGCGTCGAGAGGCTGCGTTGCAGATCACCGAGGCTGTACTGGCTCGCCAATTCGCGCGCGAGTACCGCCAGAGCCGGCCGCAACAGGCCCTGGACGAGGGACACGGGCCGCGGCTTGTTGGAGCCTGGATCGCGATTAGATACGGCCACCGCACCGAGTAGGCGCCGCGCTTCATCGCGCAGAATGAACACATACGCCGGATCACCGTCCCATGATCGAAGCAGTGCGTCGCCTTCGTTGCCGTTGTCCTTGGTACGTGCCGCGGCAAGCGCTTCTTCGATCAGCTGCAGCAGGTCCTGACTTTCGCAGCCATCGGATAGCCACAGCGGCACTCCCATGCGGTCATAGATGGCGATGCCCAGCGCGCGCGGCATCAACATCTTGATGAGCTGGCCGTAAGGGTCCAGAGACGTCGGGTGGGCCTGAGCCTCGCTCGGCGGGATGACGGCAGCAGTGGCCATGGCTCGTTCTGATTCCTTACGCGTCCGCCTATCGGCATCGACACGTCGGCGGATGGTGACAGTGCGGAGATCATCGCGACCGACCCTGCGGTATTCCTTGAACTCGGCCGCAGTTTTGCCCCCCCGGAATGGCGGACAAACGCTATAGGCGAAGTGAGTGAACGCGATCACGGTTTTGTCAGCCATTGGAGCGGATCCA
>CBJNAT010000145.1:0-6915 GCA_966434585.1 uncultured Gammaproteobacteria bacterium
AATCACGCCAGATCCCGCAACCGCATCCCGCTCGCACAACTCGCCGTCGTTCATGTGCGCCGCTCCTACGCGGACAGCCGACTCGGGCAGTTGCACGTCACCACGGCTTATCCGTCGGGCGGCGGCTTCGACGAGCGCACGCCGCTGCTCTGCATTCACCATGCAGCGGGTTCGGGCCGGTGGTTCGGACCGATGTTCAAGGAGCTCGGGCGCGAGCGCAGCATCTACGCGCCGGATCTGCCGGGCCATGGCAACTCGGATGCGAGCAGCGGCAAGGCAACGGTGGGAGAGCTGGCGACGGCGCTGGGCGATTTCATCGATAGCCTGCGGCTGCGGCAGGTGGATGTGTTTGGTTACCAGGTGGGCGCGCTGATCGCCGGTGAGCTTGCGATTGCCCGTCCCCAGCAAGTGCGTCGCGTGCTGATGTGGGGCTTGCCCGCCCAGTCGCCGCAGGATCGTGGCGTGCTCGCGCATGGCGCGTTGAACTTCCATCGCGAGGACGGTAGCGATGTGGCCGATGCCTGGCGTCGCGCGGTCGACAGCCGCGTTGAGCCCACCAGCATCGCGGCGCTCGCCGATGAATTTGCGGATCGCTTGCGTGCCGGCGCCCACGGCGCCGCAGCCCTCGCGTCCTTGATGGAATACCCGCTCACGCAGCGCTTCCCGCTCGTGAAGCAGCAGACGCTCATCCTGCGCCCGCGGGATGAGTTCTGGGATCACGCACCAAGGGCCAAGACTCTGCTGTCGCACAGCTCGGTCATGGACCTGCCGGAGCACGGCCGCAACTGGCTGGCGACGGCGCCACAGCGTTTCGCCGCGATCGCGAGGGAGTTCCTGGATCGTTGACGACCGTAAGACGTCGATGACTCGGTGACTTGGGGCATGGCAGGACGCCAAAGAAGAGGCCGGGACTAACACCCCGGCCTCTTTTTTCATGCCGTGAGCGTGACCTCCCACGTCCACGCGCAAGCGACGCTGGTGAGCAGGCACGTGCACGCCCACTGCGTGAGGAGCGCCACCGAGCTCTGCCACGAGACGTGGCGCGCGAACGCGGTCGTGAGCACCGCCGGCATGCTCAAGCCTGTCCATGCGAGAACGGCAAAAATCATCGCGCGCTCCCACCAGTGAACATCGACGAGCCCAGCCAGCCCCCAGCTGAGCCAGAACAGCAGGCCCAGTACCGTGCCGCCGAAGAAGTGCAGCAGCACACCGGTAAAGCCCAGCGCGTGCCCGCCGCTCCACAGCTCAGCCAACTGCGGCCGCCACAGCTCGATGGCGCTCCAGATGACGCTGTACGTCAACGCACTCGCGAGCGCGCCAAGACCGCCGGCCAGCAGAAAGGGATGAAGCGCGGTCAATGGAAATTCCTTCAGCTAAAGCGCACGCTGCAGCGCCAGCGCGAGCCGCTCGAGTTCGTCGTGGGTATTGAAGACGTGAAAGGCGGCGCGAACCGCGCTCTGACCGATGCCCCACGCGACCGGTGCGGCCACGATGCGGCTCTGCGAACGCAAGCGTCGGGCAAGCTCGGTAGCGTCTACGCGGGGGCTGCGAAAAGCGAAGATTCCACCCCATGTGCCCGGCGCGTTCGGCGTCAGTAGCTCGATGTCCTTGAGATTGGCGAGGCGCAAGCGCGTATAGAGCAGTAGCTCGCGAATGCGCGCCTCGATGCGATCGCGGCGCACGGCTGTGTGGAAATCGATGGCCGCCGCAGTACCGTTCCACGTGGGCCATGCGTACGGCAGCACCGCGCTCAGCCTGCTCATGGCGGCGGGAAGATCCTCTGAAGCGAGCGCTCCAGTGTCGGTGTCCGCGACACGATGCGGCTCCAGGGGTTCTAACCGTTCCAACATCTCCGGTCGCACATACAAGAAGCCGGTGCCTGGCGAGCCGCACATCCATTTGTGGAAATTGCCGGCGTACAGATCGCAGCCCAGCTCGCGAATCTGAAAGTTAAGCATGCCGACAGCCTGTGCGCCGTCCACGACACTGACGATGCCGCGCTCGCGAGCAAACTGGCACAGCTCACGGACCGGCAGGACCGCACCATCCGTGTACTGCACGTGTGAGAACGCGAGCACGCGGGTTCGTGGCGTGACGGCGGACACGAGCCGACCCAGCGATTCGGCCGCACCGGAAATGGGACTGGGAAGCGGCACTTGCTTGACGACCACGCCCATACGGCGCGCCTTCTGCAGCCAGGGCTCGAGCGCCGCAGCGTGCTCGTGCGTCGTCGTGACGATTTCGTCTTCCGGCTGCAGCTTTAGCGATGCTGCGACTAGGCTCAGACCCTCACCGGCTCCGCGCATCAACGCGAGTTCCTGCGCATTGCAGCCCACGAACTGCGCGATGCGCTCGATCAGCGCCCTCACGTCGGCTGCGTATGGCGCGGCTGCACCCGCGCTCAAGGCTCTCGCCTGCAGCTCCCGAGTGCGGTACTCGGCAACGAACACGGCGCGCAAGCTCGGACTGCGAGTTGCGTGGTCGAAGTAGATCGCGCTCGTATCCAGGACCTGCTGCGAGCGGGTCCACTGCCATAACTCGCGGCTGACGAGCGGCGGCTCGAAGGCTGCCAACGCCTGCGGAGCGGCCGCGAAGGCGCCCACGGCGAGACCGGACTTGAGGAAGCGGCGGCGGCTGGAAGCGTTCAGAAGGCACCGTGAGCGATGAAGAGGCGCGCGGATTATCGCAAAGGCAAGCGGGTTTGGTGATTGGTGACTGGTGATTCGCAAGATGAAGTCGCTTGCCTCCTACCAGTCACCAGTCAGTCACGAGTCACCCTCATATCGTGGACGCAGCCACTTCCTGCTACCGTAGCCGCACTTCACGACTCACCCCCATGAATAACGACTACCTCGAACGTATCCTGAAGGCGCGCGTCTATGACGTCGCCATCGAGACCCCGCTGGAACACGCACCTCGCCTGAGCCGTCGCTTGACGAACCGCGTGCTGCTCAAGCGCGAAGACCTGCAACCTGTGTTCTCGTTCAAACTGCGCGGCGCGTACAACAAGATCGCGCACATGTCCTCCACGGCATTGCAGCGGGGCGTGATTTGCGCATCGGCCGGCAATCACGCTCAGGGTGTCGCCCTGGCGGCTCGCCACAAAGGCGTGCAGGCGATCATCGTGATGCCGCAGACCACGCCGAGCATCAAGGTGCAGGCCGTCGTCGATCTGGGCGGCGAAGCCGTTCTGCACGGCGATGACTACGATCAGGCCTACGAGCACGCGCTCGAGCTCGCCCGCGAACGCAATCTCACGTTCATTCACCCGTTTGACGATCCCGACGTGATCGCGGGCCAAGGCACCATCGGCATGGAGATCCTGCGTCAGCAGGCGGGTGAGCAGATCCACGCGATCTTCGTGGCCGTGGGTGGTGGAGGATTGATTTCCGGAGTCGCCGCGTACGTGAAATATCTCTTCCCGAGCATTCGCATCATCGGCGTCGAGCCGGAAGACTCGGATGCCATGACGCGCTCACTGCAGGCGAAGTCGCGTATGAGCCTAGAGCGGGTGGGGATCTTTGCCGATGGCGTCGCGGTGCGGCGTGTCGGTGAGGAAACCTTCCGTCTCTGCCGTCAGTACGTCGACGAGATGATCACGGTGTCGACCGACGAGATCTGCTCCGCCATTCAGGACATCTTCGAAGACAATCGCACGATCGTCGAACCCGCGGGCGCCTTGTCGGTGGCCGGGATCAAGAAATACGTCGCGCGCGAACAATGCCGCGACAAGACGCTCATCGGCATCAACTGCGGCGCGAACATGAACTTCGATCGCTTACGCCACGTCGCCGAACGCGCGGACATCGGTGGCCAGCGAGAAGCCCTGTTCGCCGTGCAGATCCCGGAAGAGAAGGGGAGCTTTCTGCGCTTCTGCGAAACACTCGGCAGGCGCAGCGTCACCGAGTTCAACTATCGCTACAGCGAGGCGAGCGCCGCGAACATCTTCGTCGGTTTCGGCTTGAGCGATGGTCGGCGCGAGAAGGACACGATCGCTGCGAGCCTGCGCAGCGCCGGGTATACAGCTACGGACATGAGCGACAACGAAGTGGCGAAGCTCCACGTGCGCTACATGGTGGGCGGTCATGCGCCCAACATCCAGCACGAGCGCTTGTTTCGCTTCGAGTTTCCGGAAAGGCCCGGGGCGCTGCTGCGCTTCCTGCAGGCGATCGGCACGCAGTGGAACATCAGCTTGTTCCATTACCGTAATCACGGCTCCGATTATGGGCGCGTGCTCGTCGGCGTGCAGATTCCGCCCGAGCAGCGCGAAGACTTCGAGCTGCACGTGCGCGAGTTGAAGTACGTATACGCGGAAGAGACTGGGAACCCTGCTTACAAGATGTTTCTGTAGTTCGATCAGCGGGTTCTCATCTGCTCATAGGCTCTGCGAACCCGCTCGAATACTCGCCTATTGGCTCCAGGATCTCGCGACAAGATCGAGTGACTCTGTTCGAGCAGTGCGAGGGCTTCGTCCCGATACCCCAGGTCGATCAGCACGATGGCAAGCTCGCCACGTGGGATCGCGATCTGTGTACTTTCTTTGGGCAGTACGCGCCCAGCGATCTCGACCGCGCGGCGCAGCTGCTCGGCCGCATTCTTGGGGTCGCCTTGCGCATTCAAGCTGCGCCCGAGGCCGGTGAGTGCCGACACGACGAACGCATGGTTCGCTGGAAGCGTGCGGGCATAGATATCGAGAGCGGCACGGAACTCCTCCTCGGCCGCTCGTGCGTCGCGATCCAGTAACAACATGCCCAGACTCACGTGATCGTGGCCGATGTAGGCGTGCAGTGGGCCGCGCAGACGTGTGTCCGTCGCCAATACTTCTCGAAGTACTTGTTCCGCGGCTGCGTCGTCGCCTTTCTCGTGAAGATACCGGCCGTAGTTCGCGCGCATGTCGAGCGATGTCGGATGATCTTTGCCCATCACGCGTTCGTAGACGGAGAGCGCGCGCGTGTACATCGGCCCTGCGGCATCGAGCTTGCCCTGAAGTTGCTGGTTGATGGCGATGTTGAATGAGTACATGGCCGTTTGCGGATGGTCGGCTCCGAGACGGCGCTCTGCGATATCGAGCGCGAGCTCGTACAGGTGAGCCGCCTTCGCGTGCTCATCGCGATACGTGTGCAGGATGGCCATGTCGTTCAGCAAGTCTGCGAGCGGCATGTCCTCCGTGCGATGCAATTGATAAACGGCCAAGCTACGCTCGTAGTATTGCTCGGCGCTCACGAACCGACTCCGGGCGCGGGCGAGATTGCCCAGGTAGCGCAGCGTGGGCGCCAGCTCGAGCGCCTTTTCGCCCGCCAGTGCTGTCTGCTGATTCAGCGCTGACAGCAACTCCCGCTCGGCGCGCTCGAATTGATTGCTTTCGGTGAGCGCCTGCCCGAGCCGAGCGCGTGTCTGTGCGACCTCCAGACTGCGTTCGCCGTGCAACCGCAGTCGCGCCGCGAGCTCTGCTTCCAGCATCCGGACCGACTCGTCGTACAGCCCCAGGCTCGAATACACCTGGCCGATCGTGCCGAGGAGTAGCGCGCGCGTGCGAGGTTGACCCGAAAGACCGACGCTCACTCGCCGCGCGCCAATATCGAGCAGCTCGCGCGCGGTGACTTTATTCCCTTGTGTGCGGCTCGGATCACTGAGCTCAAAGAGCTCGACCATGAAGGAAGAGACCTGTTCGGCACGAGCGCGCTCCGCGGCGGCGATGTCGCGCTCCGCCGCGATCCGCTTGGCTTGAATGGACGTCATGACGGCAATCGCGACGAGCAGCAAGACGGCTGTCGTCGCGGCTGTCACGGCGAGGGCATTGCGCCTGATGAACTTGCCGGCGCGATAAGTCCAGTGATTGGGTGCTGCCTGCACGGGCAGCCCACGCAGATGTGCTGTGATGTCGCTCGCGAGCTGCTCGATGGAGCTATAGCGGCGACCGATCTCGCTTCGCATGGCCTTGAGGACGATGGTGTCCAGATCGCCGCGCAATCTCCTGATGAGCTTCGATGCGGAAGTGCCGCGGAACTTGGCGATTTCCTCCGCATAATCCGGCGATCTCGACGCGAGACTGGCAAAGCGCTTACTCGGTAAGGCGGGCTCCTGCTCGCAGACGATCCTCTCCAGCTCCGATAAACGCGCACCGGCGAGCTCGTATGCCTTCTGACCGCAGAGCAGCTCGTACATGAGCCCGCCCAGGACGTAGATATCGCTGGCCGTGGTGATGACCTCGCCGCGGATCTGTTCAGGGCTCGCATACGCTGGCGTCAGCATGCGGTAGTCCATATGCGTGACCGCTACTGTCTGAGGCGAATGACGCGTATCGAGAAGCTTGGCGATTCCGAAATCCAGCAGCTTCACCGTGCCATCGGCAGTGACGAGTATGTTGCTCGGCTTCAGATCACGATGGACGACCAGGTTTTGATGGGCGTAGTGCACAGCCGCGCACACGGTGAGCAATAACTCGAGGCGAGCGTCGATGGATAGCTTGCATCGATCGCAGTAGGTGTCCAGAGCCTCACCCTCGATGAATTCCATGACGAGGTAGGGGCTACCGTCGCTGGTGCGGCCGCCATCGAGCAGGCGCGCGATGTTCGGATGCTGCAGCGAGGCGAGGATCTGTCGCTCCATCCGCAAGCGCGTTTGCACCTGCGCCGACAATAGTCCGCCGCGGACGATCTTGATGGCGACCTGCTGGCGGTACTCGTTGTCGGCGCGCTCAGCGAGATAGACCGCGCCCATTCCACCGCTACCGATCTGACGAATGATCCGGTAGGCACCCAGCCGCTCATCCGCTATCGCATCGCGTTCTGGCGCGGATGACGAGCTTTCCTCGATCGCATCGTGCTCCGCAAGAGCGAGGAACGCCTGCGACATGAGCGTTTCATCATCGCCGCATGCTTCCCGTACGAAGCTGGCGCGCTCGCTCGTGCTCAT
>CBJNAT010000146.1:0-6914 GCA_966434585.1 uncultured Gammaproteobacteria bacterium
TTGGCGCCGGCCGTGCCCGGCTCGTCCGCCAATTGTTGGTCGAGACGTTGGTGAGCGACGCACGTGGCATCGCCACGCCCGTAAACACGAAGCCCTTCAGCTTCGATCGTTATCTCGCCACTTCACGTCACGTCGCGAATGAGGTGCCCGCCGGTGCGACGTGGGATGGCAAGGAAGAGCTGCTCGTGAGCGCGGAGGAGTTCGAAGCCACGCGCACGGGTGCGATTACACCCGCCAAGAAGAAGCCGGTGACGAAGCCGACGAGCAGCAAACCGGCTGCCGCAAAGCCAGCGGCACCAGTTGCCAAGACGGCGGCCGTCGCGACTAAGCCTGCGGCCACTCCCGCAAAGCCTGCCACAGCGGCTGCAAGCAAACCCGCGGCTACGCCCGCCAAGCCAGCCACAACGACTGCAACCAAACCGCAGCCACAGCCAGCAGCCACCGTTGCTCAGGAAAAACCCAAGGCGACTCCCGCGAAGTCGACTGCCACGACCGTAGCCCCCGTCGTCGGTGCTGCCAAGCAGACCGGTGCTATCGATTGAGCAGTCAGACGGCGCGTCGTTGGCTCCTCAGCGCCTGGTGTGTGATCGGCGCGCTGGCGATCACGATGGCGCACGCCCAGGAGCGCTTCGATTCGACTCGCGATTACCACTCGTACGCGAACACGCATCAGTTCGTTCTGCAGCACATCGCGCTGGATCTGACCACGGATTTCGCCGCCCATCGAGTCACGGGTGAGGCTGAACTGCGCTTAAAGCGCATCGATGATTCCGCTCGGAGCCTCGTACTGGACACGCGCGATCTGGAGATTCGCGAAGTGGCGCTACAGACGCCGAATGCGACGCAGACGCTCTCGTATTCAGTCGGCAAACGCGACGATATTCTCGGCGCGCCGCTCACGATCACATTGCCGGCGCGGCTCGAAGGCGATGAGCTGAACGTGCGTATTCGCTACGTCACATCGCCCGATGCGTCCGGCTTGCAATGGCTTGCGCCCGAGCAGACCGCCGGGCGCAAGCAGCCGTTCCTCTATTCCCAGTCACAGCCGGTCCATGCTCGCAGTTGGATGCCGGTCCAGGACACCCCTTCGGTCCGCATCACCTACAGCGCGCGCGTTCGTACGCCCCAACAGCTGCTCGCGGTGATGAGTGCGGAGAACACTCCCAACACACCGAAAGACGGCGATTACACGTTCAACATGCCGCAGCCCGTGCCGCCGTATCTGATTGCACTTGCGGTCGGCGATCTGGAGTTTCGCAGTGTGGGTCCCCGTAGCGGCGTCTATGCGGAACCGTCCGTGCTCGATGCCGCTGCACGCGAGTTCGCCGACGTGGATTCCATGCTCACGACATGCGAGCGATTGTTCGGCCCTTATCGCTGGGGCCGCTACGATCTGCTGATCCTGCCGCCCAGCTTCATGTGGGGCGGCATGGAGAATCCCCGTGTCTCGTTCATCACACCCACCGTCATCGCCGGGGATAAGAGTCTCACCGGCCTAATTGCCCATGAGCTCGCTCACTCGTGGTCCGGCAATCTCGTGACGAACGCCACGTGGGGCGATGCCTGGTTGAACGAAGGCTTTACGACCTATCTCGAGCACCGCATCGTCGAGGTCGTTTATGGCGAGAAGCGTCGTGCGATGGACGACGTGCTCGGACGGCAGTCGCTACAGCGCGATATCGAGGAGCTCAACGCCAAGCAGGATCAGGCGTTGACGAAGCTGTCGATGGACTTGCGCGGGCGTGATCCTGCCGAGGCATTCACGGATGTCTCTTACGAGAAGGGTCGCCTGTTCATCGCTTTTCTCGAGTCGCGCGTCGGTCGAGCCAAGCTCGATAGTTTCCTGCGAGGCTATTTCGAGCACTTTGCGTTTCAGAGTGTGTCGACCTCGCAGTTCCGCGACTACCTCGCCGAGCATCTGCTGCGCGCCGAGCCCACCAAGCTCACGTTGCAGGAGGTGGATGCGTGGCTCTACGGCGAGGGATTGCCGCCGACGCTCGTCGCGGCTCAATCCGATGCCTTTGCAAAGATCGACGAACAGCGGAAGCGTTGGCTCGCGGGCGCGCCTCCGCAACCAGCGCTGCAGACGCAGGATTGGAGCACGCACGAGTGGCTGCACTTTCTCGACAATCTGCCGCCGCTGACGACCGCACAGATGCAGGCGCTCGATCAGGCGTTCTCGCTAAGCTCCAAGCAGAACGCGGAAATTGCGCACAGCTGGCTGCTGAACGTCGTACGCAATCGTTATGACCCGGGTTATACGCGGCTCGAACAGTTCTTGACGACGGTCGGCCGCCGCAAGCTCGTGAAAGATCTGTACGCCGAGATGCTGAAAACACCGGACGGTCTGCAGCGCGCACGCGCGATCTACGCAAAGGCGCGGCCGATGTATCACGTCGTGCTGCGTGCGCAGCTCGATCCGCAGATCAATCCGGCTTCCTAGCGTGTTCCCCCTCCGCGACGACAATCCGCCGTCTCGCCCGCCGCTCGTCTCACGCACGTTCATCGTGATCTGCGTGGTGGTTTTCCTCTGGCAGTTCTCCCTGGGCGCGGGCGGTGAGCGCGCGATCTACGCTCTGGGTGCGATTCCTGCCGTGTTGCTCGGGCATGCGCAACTTCCGCCGGAGCTCGTCCTCGTCTCGCCGATGACGACCGTGTTCACCTCCATGTTCATGCACGGCGGCTGGATGCATCTGATCGGCAACATGCTGTACCTCTGGATCTTCGGCGACAACATCGAGGACAGCATGGGCCACGGGCGTTTTGCCGTGTTCTATCTGCTGTGCGGTGTGGCGGCTGTGCTCGCGCAGGCGCTGCCGGATCCGACCTCGACCATTCCGATGGTCGGCGCAAGTGGCGCCATCTCCGGAGTTCTCGGCGCGTACCTGCTGCTGTTTCCGCACGCGCGCGTGCTCGTCGCAATTCCTTTCGGGTTCTATCTCCACACCACTCGTTTACCCGCGGGCTTCGTACTGGTGCTTTGGTTCGGACTGCAGCTTCTCAGCAATGCACTGAGCACGGGGGAGGGCGGCGGCGTGGCCTTCCGCGCGCACATCGGCGGCTTCATCGCGGGCATGGTGCTCATCCTGCTGTTCAAGCGGCGTGACGTGAGGCTGTTTCATCCGGCGAGGGGGAGGTAGATAGTCGGCGGTGCAGTGCCATGCGGCGAGGCAGCTACCTAGTCTGCTAGTCGGCTAGTCGGCTAGCCAGAAGTTCGGAACTTCCTCTGGCTAGCGGACTAGCCGACTAGCTACCTAGTCCGCCTGCGTAGTGAAGCGTGCGTACAATCCGGCATGCTCGACATCGTCTTACATCCGCATTCGACATCGTCCGAACCGGCCGTTCGTTCGCTGTGCCTTGCGGTTCACCGCGAACAGCCAGGGCGGCTGCGGCTGGAGTATCGGCTCGCTGGCGATCTTGCGGCCATGAAGCTCCCGTCGTTCTCGCACGTGCGCCGCGGAGATCGCTTGTGGGAACACAGCTGCTTCGAGCTCTTCGTGCGCAAACCGGGTGTGTCGGCCTATTGTGAGTTGAACCTCGCAACATCGGGTGCGTGGGCGGCCTACACGTTCGATCGTTACCGCGAAGGCATGCGAGACATCGAGTCGTTTGCGCCCGAGGTGGCAGTCGAGCGTGACTCGACCCTGTTGCGACTGCGCGCGTCGATAGAGCTTCCGCGCCTTGCTGCTGCCTTTGCGAATGGTGCGCTGGAACTTGCGCCATCAGCGGTGATCGAGAACAGCGGCAGCGAACGCAGCTTCTGGGCCGCGCACCACGCGCTCGAAAAGCCGGACTTTCATCACCCGAACGCATTCGTGGTCGCGCTTCAAGATTGACTGACTGGAACACTCAACCATGAACTTCGGTATCGATCGATTGGTGAGCGACGCCGCTTTGCGTGCGCCGCTGCGCGGTCGCCGTGTGGCACTGCTCGCGCATCCCGCGTCGGTCACGCGTGATCTCGTCCACAGCATGGATGCGCTTGCGCAAGTTGGCGACATCGAGCTCAGCGCGGCATTCGGTCCGCAGCACGGTCTGCGCGGCGACAAACAGGACAACATGATCGAGTCGCCGGACTTCCGCGATCCCATCCATGGCATTCCCGTGTTCAGCTTGTATGGCGAGGTGCGCCGCCCGACGCAGCTCATGATGGATAGCTTCGACGTCATCTTGATCGATCTGCAGGATCTCGGCTGCCGCATCTACACGTTCATCACGACGCTGTGTTATGTGCTCGAAGAAGCCGCCCGCACCGGTAAGGAAGTCTGGGTGCTCGATCGACCGAATCCGGTGGGTCGGCCCATCGAAGGACTGCGACTGCGCACGGGTTGGGAAAGCTTCGTCGGCGCAGGCCCGCTACCGATGCGCCATGGCTTGACGATGGGTGAGCTCGCGCATTGGTTTGTGCGCACCTTCAAGCTCGACGTGCAGTATCGCGTGATCGACATGGCAGGCTGGCAGCCGCATGCAGCCCCTGGATTCGGCTGGCCCTTGGGCGAGCGCACGTGGGTGAACCCGAGTCCGAACGCGCCGAACCTGTGGATGGCGCGTTGCTATGCCGGCACGGTGATGCTGGAGGGCACCACACTGTCAGAGGGGCGCGGCACGACCCGTCCGCTGGAACTGTTCGGTGCACCCGATCTGCAACCGCGCGAGATGATCGCGAAGATGCATGCACTCGCCCCGCAATGGCTGAAGGGATGCCGCTTGCGCGAGTGCTGGTTCGAGCCCACGTTTCACAAGCATTCGGGTCAGCTATGTGCGGGCGTACAGATTCACGTCGACGATCCGAGCTACGCACATGAGGCGTTCCAGCCGTGGCGTGTGCAAGCGCTCGCCTTCAAGGTGCTGCGCCAGATGCGCCCCGACTATCCCCTCTGGCGCGACTTCCCGTATGAGTACGTGCGCGACCGGCTCGCCATCGATGTGATCAATGGTAGTCCGTTGCTGCGGGAGTGGGTGGACGATGCACAGGCCTCACCACAGGATCTGGATGCACTCACGAAGCCGGATGAGTCATCCTGGCAAGAGGAGCGGGAGGCGGTGCTGGTCTATCGTTGACCGTTCTTTGGCGTGCAAGGTACCGTGCCGTCATGGAATCCAAGCTCGCCCGCGAAGGCGCCCAGGCACTGATCGAAGCCGCTCGCAGAATGACGCCCGAGCAGCGCGTGGCTGCGTTCTTCGAGCACAGCCGCTTGATTACACAGCTCTATCTGGCGGGGAAGCGGCAGCGTGAGGCACTGCAGCGTCCAGCGAAGCGCGGCGCGCCATGAAAATCACCGGGGCCGGCCAATCCCTGCGGTTGCTGGTGAGCGTTGTCGATGTACTCGCCCTCGATGGTATTGAATATGCGGTGGTCGGGGCCGTCGCTGCAGCAGCTCACGGAGTGGTGCGCGCGAGTTTGGATGCCGATGCGCTTGTGGCGGTAAGTGCCCCGCAACTCAAAGCGCTGCAAGCGAAGCTCGAACGGCAGGGCTATATCTGCGAATTGCGACGAGGCGACCTGGACGATCCTATCCCGGCGTTGCTCTGCGTGAGCGATGAGCACGGCAATCGGGTGGACCTGCTTGCGGGTATTCGTGGACTGGACTCTGGCGCATATGCGCGCGCGACAACGCTCCGCTTCGAAAATAGTTCTCTGCGACTGATCGGTCGCGAAGATTTCATTGCCATGAAGCTGTTTGCCGGCGGCCCCCAAGACCTTCTCGATGCGCAGCACGCGTTCGCCGTCAGCAAGGAACAACTGGATCTGAATCTGCTCATGCGCCTCTCTGCTGCTTTCGGCAAGGAAGCAAAGCAGGCTTGCGAACGCCTGCTGCAGGGCGCGTAACTTCAGCCGCTGCTCAACAGCTCGATGAGCGGCGCGATCTGCTTCTCGTATTTCCGCCAGCGCTCCACGGACGTTCTGTAAATCGGCTGACGAACCTGCACTGAGCTCGCGGTCGAGACGGGCGCTGAGTTCTTGTGAAAGGTCAGTACTTCCGGCGTGAACGAAAGGCCGCAGAACTCCAGCAGGCGGCGGGCTTCGCGTTCGGTATCGATGACCACGTCTTCGTAACGAACTTCCATGAAGCGATCCGCGGGCAATATCTCGCGCCAATACGCCATGAGCGCATCGAACTGCTTGTAGTAGCGCCCGGTGTCGAGCAGATCGTACGCGTAGTTGTAGTAGGAGAAGCTCGTGGCGAAGAGTTGCCGATAGTTACTCAGGCACGTGTCCAATGCATTGCGACGCACGCAGATAATGCGTGCCTGCGGCAATGCGCGATGGATGAAGCCCGCGTACAAGAAGTTGAGCGGCATCTTGTCGATGAAGTGGCGGGTGTGGCCGGTGCGTGGACGGGTGCTGTCGATGTAGTCGCGGCCGATGTCGTGAAAGTTCAGGCCGCTCGCGGCTTCGAGGGTCTCGCGGTCGAGCACGTAAGGGCTCGACGTGCCCGCGGCGCGCTTCACAGCGAGACTGAAGTGCGTCAGTTCGCCTGCAGCAAAGACCTTGGGATGACTCGACAGGATGCGCTCGACGAGCGTCGTGCCGGTCCGCGGCATGCCGACGATGAAGATGGGCTCGTCCGATGAGAAGCCAGGGGCGCGTCCTTTCTCGTTCGCCCTGAGCAACGTCGAAGGGTTCTGGCTGTCGTCGGTGAGTGGTTCGACAGGCCTGCCCTGAGTGCAGTCGAAGGGCTCACCACGAACGAGAGCGCCGCAGAATTGTGGCGTGCACACGCCTCTAATGGCGGCGAACAGCTCGATATCGCGTTCGATCGAGTACTGCAATGTGGCTCGCTTGCGCCGTTTGCCGGTCTCCAGGTGTGCGAAGGCTTGTTCGTATGCCTGCTCGTCTTCGCAATGTTTAGCGAACGCATGACGGACATGCAGCTCCGCGTCGGCATCGAGAGTTTCGTCCGTGAGTAGCT
>CBJNAT010000147.1:0-6903 GCA_966434585.1 uncultured Gammaproteobacteria bacterium
GGACTGCAACTCGTCCACAAATATTCGCGCTTCGGCGCGCTCGGCTGGAGCGTGTTGTCGGAGCTACCCACCGTCGGCGCATTCGAAGAAGCGACACAGTTCATCAAGCCTGAAGACCTGCGCGAGAACGTGCCCCACGGCCCTGACATCGAGACGTATGTGCAAGCCATCAAGCGATGGACGGATGCCGGCTTCGATCACATCGTGCTGCTCAGCGTGGGGCCCGATCAGGAAAGTTTCATACGCTTCTTCAAAGAACAGCTGCGGCCGCGACTCGCGTGATGAGCGGATGCGAAGCCGCTGAACAAGGGATACATCGGGACCGGACGAGCAGGAAGCACAGGATGAACAGGATGCTCGGAACACAGATCAATGAACGTGTCGTCGTGCTGCTCTCAGCAAATCATCCTGTTAATCCTGTTAATCCTGTCCAAGTCTTGGAAGGGCTCAGTCGTCCTTTCGATCTCGCATGCCGTCCCTGTGATGCATTGGCCGATCGGTCAACGCCTCGAACTTCTTGATCTGCTCGGGCGTGAGCACCTCTTGCAGCTTCGTCACGGTCTCTTGCCGCATCGTCTCGCGCATCTTCTGCCGGTCTTCGGGGCTCGGCCGAGTGCCGGACGCTCTGTGCTGCTCGCGCACCGTCTGCATCTTCTCGCGTTGCTCTTCCAGCACCTTCTGCACCTCCACCTTCTGCGAATCATTGAGATCCAACAGGATGGCCATGCGATCCATGTCGGGACCACGGTGACCGGGCCCGCCGCCAGCGGCTGCGACACCCGCTGCCAACAGGGCCGCCGCGAGCACACCTAAACGTGCTTTGTTCATGAGAGTCTCCATTTGCTTCGGTAACGACTACCGTGAATGCACGATAAAGGCTGAGCCCTCAACAGCACCGTAAGGAAACGTTACGAACTGTTAGGGTCAAAGACGGGGCCTGAGGGCGTGGGGCTTGGGCCAGAGAAACGGGCTTCGCCCTTCTTGCCCAGGTCCCAGGCCCCAGGTCCCAGACCCGAGCTATTTGCGGTCAAGGCTTGGCCGATGCTGCGCCGAGATCCTCGAGACGGCGAGGCAGCGTGAGAACTGCAGCCAAACCCCCTTCCGCGCGGTTGTCGAGCGTCAGCGTGCCGCCATGCGCCTGAGCGATATCGCGGGCGATGCTCAATCCCAAGCCCGTGCCGCCGGTTTCCCGATTGCGGGAAGATTCGAGCCGGAAGAACGGCTCGAACACCTGCTCGATCGCCTCTACGGGGATACCGGGCCCATCATCGAGCACGCGAATGACGAGCTGCGCGCCGTCCTCGACGTGCAGCGTGGCGTGCGTGCCGTATTGCACGGCATTGTCGATGAGATTGCGCAAGCAACGCTTGATGGCGAGCGGCTTGCCCATGAAAGGCAAGAGCGCGCGCCCTTGCACCTGCACTCGATGTCCCGTTTCGGTGTACTGGCGCTGCAGTCCCTCGAGCAGCGCATTCATATCGATTTGCGTTGGCTGCTCCTCGTCGTTGAGACCCCGGAACACACCGAGCGCACCGCTCACCATGCGAGCCATCTCATCGACGTCTTCCGCGCAGCGCTGCCGAAGCGTTTCATCTTCGATCGATTCCACACGTAGCCGCAGCCGAGTCAATGGCGTGCGCAGGTCGTGCGACATCGCCGCGAGCACACGAGTGCGGCTATCGAGATAACGTTGCAAGCGCTCCTGCATGGCGTTGAACGCACGGGCCGCGCGTTTGATCTCGCGAGCGCCGCGCTCTGGCAAGGGCGGCACGTGCGCGCCACGACCGACGGCATCCGCAGCCTGCGCGAGCTGCGCGAGCGGTCGGGTGATCGTACGAGTCATCGCAAACAACACGATGCCGAGCACGATCGTCAGCGCGCCGAGCTCAATGAACAGCATGCGCGGCAAGGGTGGGCCGCCGCGCGGCATCGGTGCGCGAAACGCCACCCGTTCGCCGTCCGGCAACTGCACGTTCAGAAAGAAGGAACGCATAGGCGGACCCCGATCGGTCTGGTCGAAGCGGGGACGATCAGGGCGTTCGGCAAGCACCTCGATCGTGCGGTGCATAGGCGCGCGCGGCGGACCCTCACTGACGGTGTAGCGATCTCCGAGCCGGCGCTGGACCTGTCGTGCAAATGCCCGCTGCGCAGCCATCGACTCAACGCGATTGGGCGAAGGGCGACGTGTCCAGCGCCGTTCCACCGTGGGGGGCTCTTCGCGCGGCTCATTGATGGCAGGGTTGCGCCGAGGTATGGGCAGCTTCGCGAGATACGTACTCATCTCGACGGTGCTGGCCGCCGCGGCCGCGGCGCCGCTCTCATTGAAGGCGAGCTCGCGTCGTTCATGCACGACGAGCGCAACGATCACGAGCAGCGTCGCGCCGACGACAGCGACCGTGGCCGCGAACAACCGCCAGAAGATCGTTTGCGGCAGCATCAATACGCCTCGACAGGCACGCCGATCACGTAACCCTCGCCATAGACCGTCTTCACGATGCGGGGTGCTCGGGCATCGTCACGCAGGTGTTGTCGCAGGCGGCTGATGCGCACATCGACACTGCGATCGAACGGATCGTGTTCGCGTCCGCGTAGCAGCTCCATCAAGTGGGCGCGCGACAGCACGCGCGGCGCGTGATTCAGCAGAATGGACAGCAGCCGAAATTCCGCGCCGTTCAACGGCACCTGCGCACGATCGCTGTGCGACAGCGTGCGGGTCGTCAAGTCGAGCTGCCACTCGGCAAACCGATAACCGAGTACGTTCGACAGTTCCGGATCGCGCGGCATATGTGCCGTACGCCGCAGGATTGCCTTGATGCGACCGAGCAGCTCGCGCGGGCTGAAGGGCTTCGGCAGGTAATCGTCGGCGCCGACTTCGAGGCCGAGCACGCGGTCGATCTCCTCGCCGAGCGCAGTCAGCATCAATACCGGCACTTGCGAGCGCGTGCGCAGATCGCGGCACAGCTTGAGCCCGTCGTCGCCCGGCAGCATGAGATCGAGCACGATCAGGTCGATATGCGTCTGCTCGAGCGCTCGCCACATACCCTTGCCCTCGGCAACCGCTGTGACTCGATAGCCGTTCTTCTGCAGATACTCGCTCAGCAGCGTGCGGATCTCGCGATCGTCATCGACGATCAGGATGTGTGGGGGTTCGTTCATGTCGGTTCGATCGCTGGAAGCCACAGCCTACGAAAAGGTGAATGGTCGCGCGATGCCGATGGTCATGCGCGAATCAGTTGTAACGAACTGTTGCTCCGAGCCCAGGCTGAGACGATCGGACACACTTTGCACGGTGACGCAGAACGCGTCCACGGTTGGTTATTACAGCAGTTGCGTCGCGCCGCGCCAGGCAGGCCGCGAAGATTCACTTGCGCGCGTCAGCTCAAGCGCCGTCCTCGCGCAGTCGCTGCCGCACCGCATCCACCGGCAGCATGAGCGTTTGTTCGGCCAGCGACTGTCCTGGCTCGACGACGATCGTCGGCGATTCATCCTGCATCTCGGGCTTGCGCTGTCGCGGCTTCGTGCGTTCCGTGCTGCGTAGAATCTGGAAAGCTTCCTCCGCTTCCACGGGCTCGCAATAGAAATAGCCCTGCGCGTAGTCGCAACCCATCCGTTGCAGGTCCTGCGCGGCTGCTTGTGTTTCGATGATCTCCGCGATCGACTTCAAGCCGAGGCTCGACGCCATCTGCACGATCGCCGCAGCGACCGCGCTGTTGGTGCGCTCGGCGCCCGGACGGTCGACGAACGGCCGATCGATCTTCACGTAGTCGAACGGGAAGAGCTGCAGATGGCTGAGCGATGAATAGCCCGTGCCGAAGTCATCGAGCATGATCTCGAGGCCGATACGATGCAGTCCGTCCAGCACTTCGCGCGCAGCCACGGGATTGTTGATGAGCCCGCTTTCGGTGAGCTCGAACTTGAGTAGCTTCGCTGGAATGCCGCAATCGCTCAGCGCCCACTTCACATAGGTGTGCAGCTCCGGGTCGCGCAATGCGCCGGCCGAAAGATTGATGCTGATATAGAAGTCACGCTCCGGCCCAAGGCGCTGGCGCCATTCGGAGGCGAGCCGACAGACGCGCAGGATCGTCCAACGCGTGATCGGCACGATGAGACCGGCTTCTTCCGCCACAGCGAGGAATTTGTCGGGCGTGAGCAGGCCCTCGACGGGATGCCGCCAGCGCAGCAGCGCTTCGGCGCCTGCTGCACGCTGTGTGCGCAGATCGATGATCGGTTGGAACTGCAAGTGCAACTCGCGACGCTCGATGGCGACGTGAAGATCGGCTTCGAGGCTGACGAGACTCGCCGCGGTGCCGCCCATCGCGGGCTGATACGCAACCGCGTTCGCTGTTTCGTGGTGCTTGGCAACGGACAAGGCCACATCGGCTTCACGCACGACTTCCTCTGCACGTTGCAAACCGGAGTCCACACACGTGAGCCCGACGCGAGCCGCAACGACGAGGCGATGCTTGCGCAGCTCCACCGGCTCGATCAACGCTCGTTGCAGGAGCGCAGCAATATCGAGCGCGGCATCGGTCGATTCCACGTCGAAGACGAGCACCGCGAACTGATCGCCGCTCCAACGGGACAGTACGCATTCGAGCGGCCCGGTCGTTTTTTGGAAGCGGCGCGCCGCTTGGACGACGAGCTCATCGCCGGCCGTATGACCTAGTGTGTCGTTGATGAGCTTGAATCGATCGATGTTGATGAGCAGCACTGCGATACGCCGCCGACGGCGCGTGCGCACCTCGCGCAACGCACGATCCAGCTGGTCCATGAAGTACCGCCGGTTTGGCAGGCCGGTGAACGCGTCGTGATAGCGCGAATGCTCGAAGCTCTTCTGCAAGTTCTCGCGCTGCTCGATCTCGGCGGCGAGCTTGCGATTCGTGTTCTGCAATTGACGCCGCGAATGGGTGAGTGCCTCGCGCGTGCGATTGAGACTGTGCACGAGGTCATGTGTGGCGAAGGCGAGGAGCCACGCGACAAATGCGAGCAGGCCGATGGCGAAGGCAAGCTCGCGCGCCGGATACCAGCCCGTCTTCGGGCGCAGAGCGAGCTCGAGATAACCGCTCGGCAGATCGCGCGAAAAGCCTGGCGGCGCGCGCACCACGTTGGCGACCGGCTCGTCGAGCGGATCGAGACGCGTGCTGATGAAGATGCGCGGCGGCGCGTCGCTCGCGTCGAGCTTCGATAACGCGAAGTCATACTGCGGCGCCACGATGCGGCTCAAGGGGAGCTGAGAGAGCAGTTGATCCAATTCGGGACGGGAGTCGTTGACGGCAGCACGCTCCGCCATCGTGCGCAGCTGCGTCTCGATCGTGCGGCTGTACTGAATCACTCGCTCCTGCGCCGTCGCTCGCATCTGTTCGGCGCGCTCCTGCACGCTGAGTGCGATCAGACGTCCGCCCGCAAGCACCACGACCACGAGCACGAGGATCGTTGGTAGCCATTGCGAGCGGCGTCTGAAGAATTGCAGGTTCATGGTCCGCGTGAACCTACGTATGCGGTGAAGTTCAGTGTCACGGTGTACTTCTTGCTCTCGCCGGACTCGAGATAGTCGCCGAGCAGCTGCACCTCCCCGCGCGAGAACGTCTTGCCGAAGCCGAGGAAGCCCTGCTTCAGGTCGGTCACGGGCAAGACCACGCCGGGCTGCAAGTTCAACACGACGGGATCGGCCTCGCCCTTCGCGCCGCCGAAGAACACGTTGACGACCGAGCCGTAGAAGTCGACCCTTGCGCTCGTGAGCTCCGTGCCGATGTTGCCGCCAACCGAGTTCGCGTACGAGATGCTGGTGACGATCCGCGGTGTCCACACGTACGTGATGCCGAGCTTTGGCAGGTTGCCGTGCGAACGGTCCACCTCGATCTGACGCGATTCGAGCTGCACGGAGAAGTTGCGTGTGAACGACTGACTCGCGCCGAGCACGTATACCCCATAGTCGAAGTTGCGCCCGTTCTCATCGCCTTTGCCGCCGTGGGTCTCACCGAACAACGTCGTTCTCGTTTCTGGAGCGCCGAACCCGAATGCCCCGCGCAGCGAGCCGAACGTCCACTTCGAACCTGCGATCGTTTGATGCTCGACACCCAAGCCGCCGAGCGCGCCTGGCGTGAAGTAATGCAGGTAGTTGAGCGAAACGCCGCCACCCGTATCGACGTCGACGATGCGAGCACCCATCGTGCTCAGTGTCAGTTTGTCCGGCGGGCGTGCATCCACATCCGCAGCGCTCGCCGCGCCTGCGGCACACAACACGAAAGGCAATGAACCAGCAGCAGACAACTTCATGAGCGAGACACCATGGTGGTGGGATTCGATCCAGTCGTGCTCGCCGTATCGATCTGCACCGTCGGCACGATGGCGGTGTGATCGCCGATGGCGCCGCGGGCCACGGGCAAGAACGTCACGACGTAGAACGGTTCTTCTTCGCCGGGCAGTGACGATGCGGAGCTCGTGACCTGATAGATACGGGGTGGAATTTCGACGTGCATCTTGCGCCGGCCGGTGATGCCGGGCTCCCACCACCGCGCGGGCATTCCGGCGAGCGTGAGCAGGCGCGCCGCGTCTGCGTCGCGCTCGAGTCCAGCGAACAGCGAGGCTGATGGGCGATTGAAGGCCAGGATGCGGCCCAGGGTGTCGATGACGAGCACCGCCTGTCCCGTGACGTCGAGTGCAGCCTTGGCCGTGAACGCGTCCGTTTGATCCTGAATGATGACGAGCGCAAAACGGCGACCCTTCTGAGCCGTGTGTTGCACACGCACTTCCGTCGCGAAGAAGCGATCGCCCACCTTGAGGATGCACAACGGCGCGACGCCGCCGACCGTGCCAATCAACTGCTGCACGATGTCGGGATAAGAAAAGCGCACGGCATCGAACAGCGTCCGGTTGCTCGAAGGCGGGTTCGTGCACAAGTGG
>CBJNAT010000148.1:0-6891 GCA_966434585.1 uncultured Gammaproteobacteria bacterium
CTGACTGTCGCGGTCAGCTGCTCGAGCGACGCGGCGGTCTCCTCGAGGCTCGCCGCGTGTTCGTTCGTGCGATTCGACATCGCCGCGTTTGCTGCCACGACATCGCTCACGCTCTCGCGAACGTGGGTTGCCGCTGCGACATTGTCCTTGAGGACACCGTCCAGCTTGATTCGCACCTGTTCCAAGGTTTCTGCCACGGCGGCAACGCAGCCGTCGCCGCCGACCTTGATGCTGTTGCGCGTATCGCCGCCCATCATCCCCGTCGCGCCGCGCGCCAGCTGCGCGAGCGGTTGCACGACGTTCGATTGGATGTAGAGGATGTTACACAGTGCGATGACTGTACCGAGCGCACCGGCCACCGTGGTGAAGCTCCACCCGCTATGCAGCGCGCCGCTGACGGCCACTGACGCAAACAGCGCCAGCATCGTACCGACGACTGCCAAAGTGCCGACTTTCAGCGTCGGTCGAGCAAGTCTTCCGAGCATCCCGGCGAGCGAGGTATCCATCACTCGACCTTCTTTGATCTTGAATCGACCGGCCTGGCCCGTGCGCATGGCGGCATACAGTCGCTCCGCAGCGCGAATTTCATGGGGTTGGGCCTTCACCCGCACGGACATGTAACCGGCAATGCGACCGTTGTCGATCATCGGCGTGACATTCGCGCGCACCCAATAGAAGCCGCCGCTCTTGCGGCGATTCTTGACGATACCGGTCCAGCTCTTGCCGCTGCGAATCGTCTCCCACAGGTCCGCGAACGCGGCGGCGGGCATATCCGGATGCCGCACGATGTTTTGCGGCTGCCCCATGCATTCCTCGAGCGAGAACTCGCTGCTGCGGACGAATGCAGGGTTGGCGTAAGTAATTCGGCTGGCGATATCCGTATGCGTGATGATGACCTCGTCGTCGGGCAGCACGTACTCGTTCTGCGTGACCGGCTGGTTGTTGCGCATGGGGGCTTATTAGGACGGGGAACCGTGTGTGAGCGTTGTGTTCCCGGTTACGGCTTCTGCGGGGGTCGCCTTAAGGCGAGCTAAGCGAATCAGGGTACGTCTTAGCGGCAAACCGCGGGCTGGCGTGAAAATCGCTGTGGCGTCCCCTTATTCGGGGGATGCGCTGGCCGCTCGAGGGATCAGGCGATCCGCCCCCAGAGCTATCGCGCATTGAGCAAATCCCGGAGTCGGACCACGCCAGCGCAGCTCCTCCACGGACCGGAACAGGAGCGCATCCGTACGCAGTGTTGCGAGTCGCTTGAAGAGCAGAGCGTGCGCCCGCTGTGGGCCCAGCACATCATCGGCGAACTGCTCGATAGCGCCGTAGCGATTCAACAGCCGCGCGGCCGTCTTCGCGCCAACCCCCGGAATGCCGGGATAACCATCGGCAGCATCGCCCACGAGCGCGAGGTAATCGGGAATCAGCAGCGGATCGACGCCAAACTTCGCGCGCACACCGGCGGCATCGAGGATCTTGTTGGTGCGTCGGTCGACCTGCACCACGCGATCACCCTGTACGCACTGGGCGAGATCCTTATCCGGCGTCCAGATCGACACCTTTTGAACCTGTGAGTCGGCGGCGGCCACATGCGCCGCAGACGCGAGTGCATCGTCCGCCTCGAGCTCGACCATTGGCCAGACGGCAACGCCCAGCGCGCGCAACGCGTCTTCGAGCGGGTGAAATTGCGCGAACAATGCGGGCTCGATGCCCTCGCCCGTCTTGTAGCCAGCCCAGAGCTCGTTGCGAAACGACTCGATGACATGATCAGTCGCCACGCCCATGTGCGTCGCGCCCTGCTCGAACATCTGCAGCACCGTCGCGAGCACACCCTGCACTGCGCCGAAGGACGGATCTTTCTTGTGGAACCGTCGCAGGCCGTAGAAGTGTCGAAACAGCTCGTAAGTGCCGTCGATGAGATGAACGATCATGGACGACGAGCCGCCGCTATGAATGCATTCAGTAAGGGCGCGGTGGGCAGCAAGTCGGGAAAGCGCTCGTCGTGAAACTCGGGATGCCACTGCACACCGACCATGAATGTGTCTTCCCGACGCACGCACTCGATCACGCCATCGGGTGAGGTCGCCTCGACGCGCAGACCATCGCCGAGCTTCTTCACGCCTTGGTGATGAATGGAGTTCACGCGCGCCTCGCGCACGCTGCCGTAGAGCGAGGACAACCACCCGCTCTCGCAAACGTGCAATACGTGCGCGTGCTCGTCATAGCGTTCGCTGATGTGATGGGGAAGGTCGGTCGCGCCACTTGCGTTGAGGTCCTGGTGTAACGTGCCGCCGTACGCCACGTTGATGAGCTGCATGCCGCGGCAGATGCCGAACACGGGCTTGCCGTACTCCGAGAAGGCTCTCAGCAGGTCCAGCTCGAAGCGATCGCGCGCGGAGTCCGTGGCGCCGACGAGCGCTGAGCGCTCCTCGCCATACAAGCGCGGATCGATATCGGCGCCACCCTGCAAAATCAGGCCATCGAGCCGGGCCGCGTAGTCGTGCACGGAAAGATCGGAGCGGCGGATCTCGCTCTGGCCCTGCACCGTGGGAATCATCACCACCATCGCCCCGCAGGCCATCACCGAATGAGCCACGGACTGCTCTAGGTACTGCAGCGTCTTGCCGCGGAAGCCCAACTGCGCCGGTACATCGCGAAGGATACGGGGCGATAGCCCGATCACCACCCGCTCGCGGTGGTCGGGCGTGCGCAGCTCATGATTCTTGCGTTCGCTCATCGGCAGGCACCGAGTGTTCCATCAGCCAGTCGACGACGGCCTGCAATGCCGCCGTACGGTTCGCGCCAGCTTGGCGTTTCGCAACATAGATTTCCACTTGCCGATGCGCGCTCGTGCCGTTGCGCAGTGTCGCGCTGAGCTGCTTGAACGCAGGTGTGCAGCCCAACCGACCGGCGTCTTCGGCGAGCAACTCGCAGAGCTGCTGAAAGAGACGAGCGATCGGCACGGCTTCGCCGGTGCGATCGTCGATGAACTCTGCCAGCGTGCCGTAGCGTTTGGCTCGCCAGCGATTCTCGTCGATTACTCGCCGCGTGATCGAGGTCCAGTCATTGCCGTGCTCCGGATTACGCACGAGAAAGGCGATGAGTGATCGATAAAGGGCCGCGATCGCAATCGTATCGTTCGCATCCGTGCACGCATCCGCGATGCGCAGCTCGAGCGTGGGATAGTGCAGCGACGGACGAATTGCCCACCACAGGAAACTCGCGTCCTGCATCGCGCCACCTCTGACGAGGCGCTCGGCGAACTGGGCATACTGCGCTTCGCTTGCGAAGAAATCGGGAATGCCACTGCGAGGCCACTCGTCATACGCGGCCTGGCGATAGCTGAGTAGCCCAGTGCGATGTCGATGCCAGAACGGCGAGGAGGTGCTGAACGCAAGAAAGAGCGGCAACCACCGCATCGCACGATTCATCAGTTGCACGCGATCGACGCCAGCCGGCACAGCCACATGGACGTGCAGCCCGCACAACAGATTGCGTCGCCCAACGATCTGGAAACCTTGCAGCACATCCTCGTACCGCGGGTCGTCCGTGATCTCCTGTTCGGACCACGCTGCAAACGGATGAGTGCCCGCCGCGACCAGCCCCAAGCCTTGCGAAGCGGCGATACGCGCCAACGTGCGACGACTGTCCACGACGTGCCGCCGAGCCCCCTCTAGCGAATCGAGGATGGGCGAGACGAGCTCGAGTTGGCATTGCAGCAGTTCATGTGTGACGCCTTCGCCGAGCTCGCGTTCGGCCTGCCTGACGAGGCGTCTTGGCAGACGAGTTGCGACATTGCGCGTGCGGCGGTGGCTGATGAAAAACTCTTCTTCGATGCCGAAGGTGAAGTTGGAAGCCAAGGGATGCTCGCTAGTGTGGTGAGGGGCGCGATGGCGGAGTGGCGCCAAGCGGGTGATTCTCACGCCATCACGCCATTCGCCATTGCTAAACTCAGGTTCGACCAAACGCCAGCGGAGAGAAAAGGGTTCACAGCGCCTCGTCCTCCCTACGTACTTCCGGAATCGCATTTCCGCCACTGCCGGGGCGATGATTGCGGCTCGTCGGCGCGTGCTGTTTGGGGGGATACGACCGTGCAACGTGTGCGCCTCGCCGCGGTTGTCGTGGCGCTCGTGTCGAGCCTGCAGGCTCATGCGACGGACGAGTTTGCAGCGGCTTCGGTGGAATCGCCCGCATCGGTCCCGAGCAACATCCAGGTTCTCGAAGAAATCTTCGTCGAAGCACGCGAGCCCCGCTATGCGGCGCCGACCTTGCGCGATCGGATCGGACGCGTGTGGGCCCCCGTGATGATCAACGGCAAAGGCCCGTTCCGCCTGGTCCTCGATACCGGCGCAACCAGTTCCGCGATCGTGCGTTCCGTGGCCGAACGGGTGGGTCTGCCGATCGATGAGGCGAGCCAGACACGACTGCAAGGCGTCACTGGCAGCACCGTCGTGCCGTACGTCGTGGCCGAGCAGATGGAGGTCGGCGATCTGCTGATCACCGACGCCAAGCTACCCATCGTGCCCGACGTGTTCGGCGGCGCGGAAGGCGTGCTCGGCACACAAGGCCTCGCGGACAAACGGATCCACATCGATTTCAAGCGCGATGTGCTGCAAATCGAATACTCGCGCTCCAAGCCACGTTCGCCCGGCTTGTCCGTCATGCGGTTCGACGTGATGCGTGGGCGGCTGGCGATGCTCGATCTCGTCGTGGGCGGGGTTCGCACGAAGGCGATCATCGACACCGGCGCACAACAGACCATCGGCAACAGGAGCCTCCGCGATGCACTGGTGCTGCGGAGGCGGCGAATGAAAGACGCGGACGTGATCGGGGTGACGCTGGACGTCACCCGAGGCCAGAGCATCGCCACACCGCCAATTACGCTCGGCGGCATTGAGATCCGCAATCTCCACATCACCTTCGGCGAGATGCAGATCTTCGAGCACTGGCGCCTCACACAGGAACCCGCGCTGCTGATCGGGATGGACGTCATCGGCTCGCTCGAAACCTTCGTCATCGATTACAAGCGCCGCGAGCTGCACTTGCGACCGAGAAGCTAGGCAAGGGGCCCGGAGGGCCCTGGGCGATCGGGCCCTGGCCAGAGCGCGACGCGCGCGCCCAAATCCGATCCACCAGCCAACGAAGGGCTCATTGAGGGCTGAGCGGGATAGGTCCTGATCGTGCTCGTCCGTGGTGGGTTTGGTGGTGAATCAGGATCTCGCGTAGTTGCTCGTCCTTGCATGCATCGATCCGCTCTGAGGCGTGAGGCCTGAGGTGAAGAGGCCTTGGGGCAATCCTTCACCTGCTACTTCTTACCTCAGGCCTCACGCCCCAAGCCTAACGCCTGATCAAAACGTCACCGGCCGCCCCTGAAACTCATCCATGCCGAAGAACATCTCCACACCGACGCCGAAGCCCCAACTGGCCTTGCGGGGCTGAGCCGGTTCGTCCTTCGGCCACGTGAGGCTCGGCCGCAGCTCGAGCACGAGCCAGTCCCGTGCGATGCGCTTGCGGTAAGCAACGCGAATGCCGTATTCCTCGACGGGCACATTTGCATCGAACTCGACCGTCGTGAACAGCTGGAATGTGACTGCGCGGTCGCGCGGCAGATTGCGGAACGCACTCGCGGCAAAGTAACCGCGCATGCCTTGCGTGCGTTGGGAGATCGTGCCGGAGGCGGTCCAGCGTGCGAGCCACTCTTCTGCGAAACCGTGCTCGAGATCGACGCGACTGGTGAGACCGAGCTTCTCGCTGTTCTGCCAGAAAACAGTCTCGCGCAGAATCGTGCGCAGTCCACCCTCGCTGTCGTGGATCCAGCGATATCCCCCCTTCACGAAGGGATCGATCGGTGAGCGAATGCGCACACCGGCGTCGGCTAGGAACTCGCCTCCCGGCGGTTCGATCCGATCACGATCCTTGCGCTCGCGATACTGGATGCCAACCAGCGTTTCGTCTTCTTCGACGCGGCCGCCCACGCGCTGCCGCGGGATGGCGCCGGATGCCTGTTCGCGCTCCGTGACGAACTCTTCGCGCGCGAAGGTGCCGGCGAATGCATTGAATTTCTCGCCGATGTAGGGCAGCGGCAGCTTCACGCGAAAGCGCAGCTTCTCGTCGAAGCCGCTGAACTCGTCCCACAGGACAATCGGGGTGATGCTGCCGCGCGTCTGATCCGCATACGAATGCGCCGGCCAATCGCCCCCGAACCAGCGATCGACGTTCATCGCCGAACGCCACAGCAATGCATGCAGGTTGCGGTGGCTGGAATCGAGCCAGGAAGTGCCCTCGTCGCTCGCGACATCTTCGATCGGCGGTGTCTGGACCGGGAGATCCGGCACGCGCGTTTCACTCGGCGGCAGTCGCGGCGCAGGCACACGGGGGGCCGGCGCAGGCGTCTGTGCGAGCGAGGTGTTCAGGAGTTGCAGCGACACGAGCAGGCACGAGAGTTTCGCGCCCCAGCGCAGCGGCAAATGGCTCTCCTTCGACTCATTGGCCTTGGGTTCTCATTAACGTCCGACAGCCGATGGCCAGTTCCCGAACCGCCTGTAAGCTTTGCCTGCTGCCCACAGGACAAGGCCACGCATGACACCGCTGCTGACGCTGACGGTAAACGAGATACTGCTGCGCGCCGCGAGCGCCGGGGTGGACCGTTGCAGCTGCTCTCTCGATCTCGAACGCACGCAGACAACGGTCGAACTGATCGAGGGCGGCTGGGCGTGGCAAGGCGTGCGCTACCCCTACATCGAGCGCTGTAAGAACAGAACGATCTACTACTGGACGGGAACGGCGTTCGAACCTGTCTCGCGCTACTCGGGCGCGCTGATCAAATTGGTCCCGACGCCGTGGGGCCCACCGACCTTCGAGATCGACGGCATCAAGATGCTGCCGACGGCGCAGGTCTCGCCC
>CBJNAT010000149.1:0-6872 GCA_966434585.1 uncultured Gammaproteobacteria bacterium
GAACGAGCAGTCCTGACCGAGCAATTCCATGTTCGGCGTCCATCTCAAGTCGGCCGCCGAACCGCCACGCAGCACGTGACGAATCCCGCGGTGCACGGCGAGGTCCGGATACCGTCGAATCGGGGAGGTGAAGTGCACGTACTCGTTCAATGCAAGACCGAAATGACCGATGTTCTTCGGCTGGTAGACGGCCTGTGGCATCGAGCGGATGGTCACGGTCTGAATCAGGGCCGCTTCTTCGCTATCGGCAAGCTGCTGCAATAGGGCGCTCAATTCCTTCGGCTTCGGAGCACGCTCGGCCGGCAAGTGCACGCCGAATCCTGCGAGGAAGGTGCGCAGCTGCTCGAGCCGATCGGCTTCTGGTTCGCCATGCACGCGATAGAGCGTCGCGATCTTTTGCTTCTTGAGGAACTTCGCCGCCTGCACGTTTGCGGCGATCATGCACTCCTCGATCAATCGATGAGCATCGTTGCGAGTCTGCTCGACCAAGGCCGCGATCCGCCCTTCGGCATCGAAGCGAATCTTCACTTCGGGAGCGTCGAAATCCAAAGCACCGCGCTCGAGCCGTGCCCGATGCAGCGCTTTGAAGACTGCGTGCAGTTCGGTGATGCGCTCGCGCAGTGGAGCAAGCCGCTGCGTGCCCAACGCACCCGGATTGGTGAGGAATGCCGCCACTTCCGTATACGTCAGCCGTGCAGCCGACCGCATCACGCCTTCGAAGAACCGTGCACGCGTGACCCTGCCCTGCTCATTCACGCGCATCTCGCAGGCGAGACATAGCCGATCGACCTCGGGCTTCAGGGAACACAGGCCATTGGACAATGCCTCAGGCAGCATTGGCAGCACGCGATTCGGAAAGTAGACGGAGGTCGCACGCAACAAGGCTTCGCGATCCAGCGCAGAACCGGGCTCGACGTAGTGCGCGACATCCGCGATCGCCACGATCAATCGCCAGCCACCGCGCACGCGTTCGCACCACACCGCATCGTCGAAGTCGCGCGCATCCTCGCCATCGATCGTCACGAGCTGCAACTCGCGAATGTCCTCGCGATGGCGCTTTGCCGCTGCGCTCACCGACTCGCCATAGTGCTCGGCTTCGCGACTGGCATCATCGGGAAACTCGAAGGGCAACCCATGCGAATGGATCGCGATCTCGGTTTCCATTCCTGGCGCGGCATGTTCGCCGAGTACTCGTGTGACATGACCCAAAGGCTGCGCGGTGCGCGAAGGCTGTGCGACGAGCTTCACCAGCACGATCTGCCCGGCTTTAGCTCCACCGAGGTGTCCGCGCGGCACGAGCACACGATGCGCGATGCGCGTGTTGTCCGGCACGACGAGGCAGATGCCCGCCTCATCGTATAGTCGCCCAACGATCTCCTGCGTGCGGCGTTCGAGCACCTCCACGATCGTGCCTTCCGGCCGTCCGCGTGCGTCACGCCCGCTAATGCGCGCGGCGACGCGATCGCCATGCATGACCTCGAGCATCTGTCGATGCGGCAGGAACACGGGATTGGAGCGATCATCCGGCAACACCAGCCCATGCCCGTCGCGATGTGCGGAGACCGTGCCGACGACGAGCGCAAGCTCTTCACGAAGGCAGTATTCATCACGGCGATTGCGGAGCACCTCACCGGAGTGGACGACCGACTCGATGGCTCGTTGCACCTGATCGGTATCGCCCGGCACGCGCGCGAGCAGTTCGTCGAGGCGCAACGGTCGACCGACATCGCGCAGCACTTGCAACACGCGTGCATCGATACTCGCAGTCTTGGCGACTCTGGGTCCGCGTCTAGATGACATTGTTCTTCTGGTCTTCATTGGAAGTCGATCATCGGCAAACGCCGACCCGATCGGCAGGTGCTTGCTTCTGCGTGAGTTGCTGATCGCTGTCAACCCCCACGGCACGGAGCAGAAGCGCTCGGGCGGTGCTAATTCGTTGACACCCTTAAGGGTCGCCGGTACATTGGCGCGCCTTCCGCGGGGGGTCCCCTCGCACAACACCTTGCCCAGGTGGCGGAACTGGTAGACGCGCTGGTTTCAGGTACCAGTGGAGCGATCCGTGGAGGTTCGAGTCCTCTCCTGGGCACCATCTCCCACAACTACAAGACCCGGTGAACGGGCTTCGCGGCAGATTACTTCAACGGACTCAGTGTTTACCTTCGCGTGCCGATGAGCTGTCCTTCGGTCAGCGTGGCTGGCTGCCTCGACCCGCGCGAACGGCACCCCCACGCTCCGGCTCGCCGCCTGCCGCGGCCACAACGCGACTGCTCTCGAGTGCAGGCGCCGGCGGCAAGCCAGTGACCTCGAGAATCTCCTTCTCATCCAGAGTCTCGCGCTTCAACAGCGCTTCCACTAATGCGTCTAGCTGCCGTCCATGACTGCGCAAGAGCGCCTTCGCCTGTTCGTAACTCTCGCCGATGATGCGTTGGACTTCTGCATCGATGAGCCGCGCCGTTTCCTCGCTAAACGGTTTTTCACTCGCCCCAAAGCTAGTACCAAGAAACGCGTTCTGCCGCGGTGCTAGCTGCACCATGCCGAGCTTGTCGCTCATGCCCCAGCGCGTAACCATGTTGCGCGCGAGCTGCGTGGCCTGCTCGATGTCATTCTCGGCACCCGTCGTGCGCGTTCCGTAAACCACTTCCTCGGCCGCTCGCCCGCCCAGCATGCCCACGATGCGCGCACGCAGATAGGCTTCGGGATAGTTGTATCGATCCGTCTGCGGACGTTGGTACGTGACACCGAGCGCCTGACCACGAGGCACGATGGTGACCCGATGGACAGGATCCGCCCCGGGCATCACGAGGCCAAGAATGGCGTGCCCGCTCTCGTGATAGGCAATTCGCTCACGATCTTCGTGGCTCAACAACAGCGGCCGCTCCGGACCCAGCACGATCTTTTCGAGGGCATCCACGAGATCCTTGTGCGTCACGTCCTTGTGATCGCGGCGCGCTGCAAGCAATGCAGCTTCGTTCACGAGATTCTTCAGATCGGCACCCGAAAAACCCGGCGTGGAGGAAGCGAGTTCCATGAGTGACACATCGTTCGCCAGCGGCACGGTGCGCGTATGCACTTGGAGGATGGCTTCGCGACCACGCTGGTCGGGCAGGTTCACGATGACTCGACGATCGAAGCGTCCCGGACGCAGCAGCGCTTTATCGAGCACGTCAGGCTGATTGGTTGCCGCCAGCACGATCACCCCTTCGCGGCCGGAGAAGCCGTCCATCTCTGTGAGGGTTTGGTTGAGCGTCTGCTCTTGTTCGCTCGCGCCGCCGATCGCGGCGGGTCCGCGCGCCCTGCCGATCGAGTCAATCTCGTCGATGAAGATAATCGCCGGCGCGTGCTTGCGTGCCTCTGCAAATAGATCGCGCACGCGCGCCGCACCCACGCCGACGATCATCTCCACGAACTCCGCCGCGCTCATCGAAAAGAACGGCACGCCGGCCTCTCCGGCAACCGCCTTGGCGAGCAAAGTTTTTCCGGTGCCGGGCGAGCCAATCAGCAAAACGCCCTTCGGCGCCGTCCCGCCGAGGCGCGTGTACTTCGCGGGATCCTTGAGGAAGTCGACGATCTCGACCAACTCGTTCTCCGCCTCGTCGATGCCCGCGACATCTTCGAAAGTCACCTTCGCATGCGCTTCCTGGTCGTAGCGACGCGCCTTGCTCTTGCCGATTCCCATGAGCGTGCCGGCCATGCCGCCGCCTTGTCGCGCTGCGCGACGGAAGATCCACACGTAGAAGGCGATGATCAGAATCGCCGGACCGAAGCCGAACAGCAGTGTCGGCAACAAACCGCCGCTCTGAATTGGAAGTGCGCTAATTTCGACCTTGTGGTCGATGAGGAACGACTCGAGGCTCTCATCGACGAACGCCGGCAACATCGTGGTGAACGTCTTGGACGTGCGCGGCGTGGGTGGACCGGACAAGCTTTGGAGCGGACCCTGGTTCTCCTCCGGCTTGCGATCCTTGGGAGGCCACGTGACCGGCTGAATGAAGCGGCCTTCGATGCTCGCACCCGTGCTGTAGATCGCCTCGACGTTGCCGGCCGAGACCTGCTGCTTGAACACAGTGTACGGAACCACGATGGCTTCGTCGGGGCTCGGCAGCAGAAAGCGCATCAACGCATAGTTGAGCAGCAGGATGACGACGAACGTCATCCAGGTGCGCCGGGTCGGCAGATTTCTCTGCGGCGGTTCAGAGGGATGCCGGGGAGCCGACGGAACGCCGGAAGGGGCCCCTCGCGAAGGGCGCTGCTGTTGAGGAGACCAGATCATAAACACTCCAACGGTGCTCACGGCCGCCGGCGCCGCGATGTGGCGCTTATGCGTAACGCTGCTCCACCGATTTGGATGCAGCCCGAGGGGCTTATGTGCGGTTGCGGGCTCGAGATTCAATTCGCCCGCAATATGTCAGCGCTCGTTACACAGTCGGGCCAGCGCACCAACAGTATGAAGAGCGGCGGGTACCGCCAACACCTGCGAGTTGAAGATGAAATTGGGGTTCTGCGCGCGCGTGACGGGGCTCCCGATGGCTCTGTAACGCCCCCGTATGATTGCGTCGATGAGAAGTCGACGCAGTGCGGCCTACGCGAACGGATGTTTCAGAATGATCGTGTCGAGCCGATCGGGTCCGGTGGAGATGATGGCGATCGGCGCACCGACGAGCGCTTCGAGACGCTTCAAGTACCGCTGCGCATTGCCCGGCAGTGCATCGAACGAGCGCACACCCATCGTGCTTTCCTGCCAGCCCGGGTGCTCTTCGTAGATGGGTTCGCAGATCGCTAGCGCTTCGGCACCGACGGGCAGCATCTCTCGTTTCTCACCGCGTACCTTGTAGCCGACGGCGACTCGAATCGTGTCGAGCCCATCGAGGACGTCGAGCTTCGTGATGCACAGCCCCGAGATGCCGTTCAATTCCACGACACGTTTGAGACCCGCCGCATCGAACCAGCCGCAACGCCGCGGTCGACCCGTTACTGAACCGTACTCGTGACCACGGACGCGTAGCCGCTCGCCGACGTCATCATCGAGCTCCGTCGGGAATGGGCCGCTGCCGACGCGAGTGGCATACGCTTTCGCAACGCCCAGCACAAAGTGCAGTTGATTAGGACCGACGCCCGCGCCGGCGGCAGCCTGTCCCGCAACGCAATTGCTCGATGTGACGAATGGATACGTCCCATGGTCGATGTCGAGCAACGCCGCTTGTGCGCCTTCGAACAACAATTGCTTGCCGGTACGCAACAACGAATTGATCTCGGCAGACGCATCCGCAACCATCGGACGCAGTCGCTCGGCAAGCGCCAACGCCTCGTCCAGCGTTTTCTGGAAGTCGATGATGTCAGTCTTGAAGTAGTTCTTGAGAACGAAGTTGTGATAGTCGAGCACTTCGCCGAGCTTCGCAGCGAGGCGCTCGCGTGCGAACAGGTCCTGCACGCGAATGGCGCGACGTGCCACCTTGTCTTCGTATGCCGGGCCGATGCCGCGGCCTGTTGTGCCGATCCGCGCTTCGCCCTTTGCTTTCTCGCGCGCCTGATCGAGCGCGACGTGGTAGGCGAGAATGAGCGGGCACGCCTCAGAGATGCGCAATCGTGACGGTGCATCGATGCCTGCCTTCTGCAACTCATCGATTTCCTCGAAGAGCGCGCGCGGCGAGAGCACGACACCATTACCGATGAAGCAGGTAACGTTCGGATGCAGGATGCCCGAAGGGATCAATCGCAGGATCGTCTTGCGGCCGTCGATCACGAGCGTGTGACCTGCGTTGTGACCACCTTGGAAGCGCACCACGCCAGCGACGTTCTGCGTCAGCAGATCGACGATCTTGCCCTTGCCCTCATCGCCCCATTGCGCGCCGATGACGACTACGTTCTTACTCATGTGCAAAAAATCTCAGGTACTACTCAGCCGCGCACGAGATAAAGCAGCGCAAGTCCGCTCAGCATGCTGAGCAAGCCGATGATGCGGAGTTGGCGCATTTCCAATTCCAGAAAGGCAGCCATGACTCGCTTCATGGCCGCGGGATTCACGAACGGCAATATGCCTTCGATGACGAGATATAGCGCAAAGGCACCCAGCAGATCCGACCACAGCATGCGCAATGACCGCGAAGGTCAGCGCGCCGACGGGCGAGACAGGTACTTGAAGAACTCGCTATCGGGCGAGATGACGAGCACGTCGCTTTCGTTCCCCAACGCCTCTCGATAGGCCTGCAGGCTGCGGTAAAACGAATAGAACTCGGAATTCTTGCTGTAAGCCTTCGCGTAAATGTCGGCCGCGGCGGCGTCGCCTTCGCCTCGCAGGATCTCCGCCTGGCGATACGCTTCGGCCAGCGTTTCGGTCCGTTTGCGATCCGCTTCCGATTTCAGCTTCTCCGAATTCTCCTCGCCCTCGGCGCGCAGCCGCGCGGCCTGACCGTGAAAGTCCTGGCGCATGCGGTTGAAGACGGACTCGCTCACCTCTTCCGGTAGATCGATCTTCTTCACGCGGACATCGACGAGTTGAATGCCCAGTCCACGGGTGTTGGCATCTGCGATCTTCAACACTTCACCGATGAACTCGGCGCGCTCAGCCGCAACAACCTGCTGAATCGTGCGCCGCGCGATGACGCCCTTGAGGCCGTCCTTCACGATCTCGCCGAGCCGATTCTCAGCAATGTCCTTATCGCCCGCAGTCGCCTCATAGAACGCCGCGGCGTTGGCGATGCGCCACTTCGCATAGAAGTCGATGCGCAGGATCTTGCCTTCGCTCGTGAGGAACTGTTCGGCTGGATAATTGCGGGTCGAGATGCGCCGATCGAATTTCCGCACGTTGTTGATGAAGGGCACCTTGAAGTGCAAGCCTGGCTCGTAGTCGGCGCGCACGATACGGCCGATGTTGA
>CBJNAT010000150.1:0-6871 GCA_966434585.1 uncultured Gammaproteobacteria bacterium
GGTGATCGTGCCGGCTTCGTTCTGCGGTAGGGGACTTTCGTGCAGCACGTAGACGCCCTCTTCCGAGAGCAGCGTGGCCTTCAGATACAGAGCCTTCCCCCAACGCGCGAGTTTGATGCCGGCAGTGCAATGAAATACGCGGCGCCGACGCGGCGCACGCGCTTGCGCGGCCAGTGCTCCGCCGCGCTGGTGCTCGCCATCGGGCCGAATGTGCATGGCCTCGCCGCTGGTGTAATACATTCCCTGGTCCATCCTTAAGGTGGCATCCGTTCGCTCGAGGCCGCTCGAACTGCCGGCGCTGGCTGCGAATTCACTAGCTATTGCGACGAGGACGGGTGCGTCCCCTCGTTAGCAACGCGGGCGTGCTGCGAAACATGATGGATGTCGCATTCATCGCGAGACGAGATCCATCGTTATGACGAATGACCTGCGCAACATTTCGGAGCACACACTCGCACACTACAACCGGAGTGCAGAGAACTTCCGTTTGGGGACGATCGAGCACGACGTCACTCAGAACATCGCCGCACTGCTGCGACATATAGAGGCGCAGCCGCCCTTTACGCTGCTCGACTTTGGCTGCGGTCCGGGTCGCGACCTCAAAGCCTTCGCTCAACTGGGGCACCGTCCGATAGGACTCGAAGGTGCAGAGCGGTTCGTGACGATGGCGCGCGAGCATTCAGGGTGCGAGGTATGGCAACAGGACTTCTTGGCGCTCGATCTTCCGTCCGAGATGTTCGATGGCATTTTCGCGAATGCCACGCTGTTTCATGTGCCGACGAGCGAATTGTCGCGAGTGTTGTCGGAACTGCGTGCGACGTTGCGTCCCGGCGGTGTGCTCTTCAGCTCGAACCCGCGGGGCGAAAATCAAGAAGGTTGGAATCGCGGGCGTTACGGCGCGTATCACGATTGGTCGACTTGGCGCCGTTACCTGGTCGATGCTGGCTTTCTCGAACTCGAGCACTACTATCGACCGCCCGGTTTGCCGCGCGAGCAGCAACCGTGGCTCGCTTCCCTGTGGCGTCGACCCCGCGCGTGAGTTGAACGAGACAACCACGTCCTTTGGGTTAAGCACTGAGGTGGCTAACTCTCAGCTGCCTTAACTGCCGGAAAGCGCCTACATACGACTGCGAACAACCGCGAGCAGATTCGGTTCGGGCTCGGTAGCTCAGGTTCACAGAGCGTCGTCGTTGCAGTCACCAGGAGAAGAACAATGGCCGCAGTGGTTCAAGCCTTTCCTTCGTTGTATGGAATCAATGCTCGCAGTTTTGCGTTGGCGTTCATCATCGTTCTGCATGCAGGTCTCTATGCGGCGTTCACATCGATGAATCCACCCCGCGAGGCGGTGCGTGTCCCTCCAGATATCGAATTCGTACCGATCGAAAACAAACGGGCGAATCCAGAGCCGATGCCGTTGCCCGGCGGAAAGATCGAGATCACCGCTGTCACTCCCACCACCGTGCCGAGGCCCGATCTCACCATCGACTCTTCTGAGTGGAAGGTCGCGCCAGGGCCTGCGCCTGTCGATACATCGAACGGGCCGATCGCAACGCCAGTGGTTGTGGCGCCGCAGATCGATACGCGTCGCGGCTTACGCGAGCCGGTGTATCCCCCTTCGGAAATCCGGCTGAATCACACGGGTACCGTGCTGCTGGCCGTCGAGGTCCTGCCGAGTGGCAGAGTTGGCAATGTGCGGATGGTGAAGTCGAGCGGCTATCCCAAGCTCGATGAAGCTGCCATCCGGGCGGCGCGCGAATGGCAGCTCATACCGGGGACGCGAGAGGGCGTCGCGAGTGCGATGTGGAAGGAGATTCCGATTACGTTTCGACTGACGAATTGAAGCACCCTCACCCCAACCCTGGTATGAAACAGCGACTCGGGCGTCCTGCCACTCGCGCTGTGGCTCCGGGGAAAAAGTGTGATTTTTCCCCGGAGCTCGCCACCTCCGGCGGCGGGCACATCCTAAGTGCCTGGGTGGCACTCGATACGGTGTGTTTCCTGTATTCGGGGTCGTGCGCAGCGCGATATGGACAACTAGCTAGCTTGGCCCTCGTCAGCGTCCCGAGCGACGTTGCTGTCGCGATGGGTTGTGAGAGCGCGAATGTGAGTTGCTCTGCGCTCGGCGGTGATGGTGCTGCGGGCGGGCGTGTTGCGGCCGTGCGGCTTGCGAAGTGTGAATTGGGGCTTGTGGAACTGCGCGTGGAGGTGGTGGTGCTTTGAGTGGCGGAGTCGGTGTGACATCGATCCGCCGATTCAGCAACTTCTCGATGCCCCTCAAGAGGCTCGCTTCATCATGCGACACGAATGATACCGCGATGCCCGTGGCGCCCGCTCGACCGGTGCGACCGATGCGGTGCACGTAGTCTTCCGGCACGTTCGGTAACTCATAGTTGACGACGTAGGGTAGCTCCTTGATGTCGAGCCCGCGTGCGGCCACTTCGGTCGCGACCAAGGCACGGATGCGACACTGCTTGAAGTCGTTGAGCGCAGTGGTGCGAGCGGACTGGCTCTTGTTGCCGTGAATCGCGGCCGCTTCGATGCCGTCTTCCTGCAACTGCTTCGTCAGTCGATTGGCGCCGTGCTTCGTACGGGTGAAGACGAGTACCTGGGACCAATCGCCATCGCGGATCAGTTGCGAGAGCAACGCGCGCTTCTGATCCTTCGCGACCTGGTAAACGCGCTGATCGACCGTGTCGACGGCTGCGTTGCGTCGGGCGACTTCGATTTCCAGCGGATCGTGCAGCAGCCCTTGCGCGAGCCGGCGGATGTCATCCGAATACGTCGCGGAGAACATCAGGTTCTGTTTCTGCTTGGGCAGGAGCTTCAGCACCCGACGAATGTCATGGATGAACCCCATGTCGAGCATGCGATCGGCTTCATCGAGTACGAGCACTTCGATGCGGCTCAGGTCGATGGTCTTCTGTTCGGCGTGATCGAGCAGACGGCCTGGAGTCGCAACGATGATGTCCGTGCCTCGGCGCAGCGCATCGATCTGGGGATGGATGCCCACGCCGCCGAAGATCACGACGGAGCGTAGCCGCAGATGTTTGCCGTAATGCTTGATGCTATCCCCGACCTGCGCGGCGAGCTCGCGCGTCGGCACCAAGATCAGTGCGCGCGGTGCTTTCGAATGTGTGCCGCTCGTATCGAGCCGCTGCAGCAAAGGCAAAGTGAATGCGGCTGTCTTGCCGGTGCCGGTCTGAGCGCCGGCGAGGATGTCGCGACCTTCGAGGATGTGCGGAATGACGCGTGCTTGAATGGGAGTGGGTTCGGTGTAGCCGCGATCAGTGAGCGCGCGCACGAGTTCGGGCCTGAGCCCGAGAGACGAAAAAGGCATTTAGATTTTCTTTCCTGACCAGCCTGCTAGCGACGAATCGCAGGTCCAGTCAGGCGGTGTGTGAACGTCTAGAAGACGCTGGCCGCGAGCGGCTCATTCGAACGAGCCGACCGGACGGCGGCTGACGAGGCCCCGCACTCTACTGGATCGGCGGGCGCTTCGCTCGACCTTTGCTCGCGCGAGACTTCCTGGATGAGCCAATCGCGTGAACGATGGCCAGCAATGCGACCACGCAGAGCCAGCCCCAGTGCTCTTCGAATGCATGGGCGAGGCCGCTGGCGGCGCTCATGACGCTGTGGTCGCCCGTGTGCGCGCCTAGCAGAGTCGGCACTGCAATCAGAGCCAGGGCCCAGGTTGAACGGCGCATAGGACCTCGCGATGGGGGGAACGATTTGCTTATAGTTTGCCAAGCTCGACGCTCGCCGCGCATACGTCGTTTGGCGAGTGCAGATAGAGGGCTACAGGCGACAGGCTACGGGCTACGGTCAGAGGACCGACGCTCATACTCTGGCCGTAGCCCGTAGCCCGTAGCCCGGATCTTCGTAACTCATATATGAACCAAACCAAACAAACTTTGCGCGTGGGCGTTGGCGGACCGGTCGGTTCGGGCAAAACGGCACTCGTGGACGCGCTCTGTAAGCGCCTGCGCGATCGGCTCGATATCGCGGTCGTCACGAACGACATCTATACCCGCGAAGACCAGGAATTTCTGATCCGCAGCCAAGCGCTCGCACCGGAGCGCATTCGCGGCGTTGAGACCGGCGGTTGCCCGCACACCGCCATTCGCGAGGATGCCTCGATGAACCTCGCCGCCATCGACGATCTCATGCGTGAGTTCACTGGGCTCGACGTGATCATAGTGGAGAGCGGTGGCGACAACTTGGCCGCGACGTTCAGTCCCGAACTGTCGGATTTGACGCTGTACGTGATCGACGTGGCCGCGGGCGACAAAATTCCGCGCAAGGGTGGCCCCGGCATCATGAAATCCGACCTGCTCATCATCAACAAGATCGACCTCGCGCCGTACGTGGGCGCCTCCCTCGAGGTGATGGATCGCGATGCCCGCAAGATGCGCGGCGACAAGCCGTTCGTGTTCACCAACTTGAAGACAGGTCAGGGCCTCGATCAGGTGATCGAGTTCATCATTCAGCAGGGGATGTTGGAGCCGAAGGCGGCCTGAACGCGGGCGGGGTGGGCGCTGCCGCTGACAACGCTGCGCGTGCGCTGGTGCAAAGCTACCGAGCGCGGGTTGTCGCACGCCCCGAAGTGACTCACCACACTCACCGCGTTGTATCAGCCGCTGGGGTATCACCTTCTTGGTGCGTGACGAGCCCCCGCACGGGGTTGTCCGTGTTGTACATGGTTCGATAGAGCTTCCACTCGCCCTCTTCCTTGCGCCACACGTTGATGTATTTGCCGTGCTCGATGTCATCGCCGCGGCGCGTGTCTCTGTAACGATAGGTGCCGATCTCGACACCGATGTCGCCCCGCGCGAACGACTGCTCCGGCGTCGAATCGAACAGGATGATCGGGTCCATCTGCTCGTCGAGATAGCGTCCGATCTCCTGGCTCCGTACTGCAGGACGGTCCTGCGGAAGGATCTGCGCGTCTCGGCCGAACACCGCAGCTGCTCTGGCTGCATCTTCCGCTGCAAACGCCTGCTCGAGGGCGCTCATGATGTCGGGCGGCAATGTCTCATCGTGCCGCTCGCCGCACGCGCTCAGGATGGCGACGCTCACATACACGAACGGGATGACCTTCATGTCTCGATACTCCTGCGACCGTGCCAGGAGACGTATCGCGCCGACACGTTCCGGGGGCAATGCGCGCAAGCCACCGTCGTGACTTGCGCGTAATCGACACCTACGAGCAAGTCGCGATGCCGTGTCCAAGGATGACATTCCTTGTCACTTGGAAGCGCGGCCCAGTAGCGTAAGTGCTTGAGCAGGCAAGGGAACGGCGCCTGGCATGGCCGTTGCACTATGTCCAACCAAGCAATTCGCGTAGGTGGTGTCATGAAAGGAACATGCGAAGTCATCGGTTGGCTCGTCGACGATTGCGGCACGCGCATGGTCGTGCGCGAAGCGGATGGAGCGACCTCACTCGAGCAGGTGTGTGGCGAGGGTATGGAGAGCGGGCTTGCCATCCAGACCGGCACATTCCGCCGCGGCAAGCCGATCATCGATACCAACACGCAGCAGTGCGTCGGCTATGAGATGGAGCGTGTCTCCGAGAGCTTCGCCTGGGCTGACGTGCGCTGATGTCGAGCGCATCGTCTGCAAGGGACGATGCGCAATGAACGCGGGCGAGGCGAGAGTCTCCTTCAGCTAGCTCCTGCGAATTGGCTCGTCAGTGTGGTGTACTGACGCGAAGATCTCGAAGTCTCCCGCAAGAGAACACCATGCACCCCCACCGATCGTTGTCGCTCGTCGTACTGCTGGGCCTTGCCAGTGCGGTGCGAGCACAAGTTGCCGCAAACGAAGAGTTACGTCTCGTTGCGACCCTTCCATCCCCTTGGGGCGCGCCGCTCGCTAAGCCCTATCCGGCTGGCACGCCGCTGCATGTCGCCAAGCAGGCGCTGCAAGGCCCTCAACCGCTGACGTGCACTGATGGTCGGTACATCTTCCTGCACACTCCTGCAGCGGGATTGTTCGAAGGCAACCTGCCGAATCCACCTGAGCAGAGCGCGCAAGCGCTGGGCCTTCCGCAGGGGGTCGTTACGCAGCGAATCTCATGTCCGAACGCCGGCTTCGACATTCATCGAGCTGCTGATGGGCGTGCGTGGATCGGTTTGGACAACGCTGTTTTGCGTTGGGATCGAGTCAGCATCGATGCATCTCCCGAAGCGACGGTGCAGTCGCTGCTCGTCCAGCACTTCGCGAACGGCATGTCGCTTTCGACGCAGAGCATCGAGTCGCAATCGGCGTGGTTGAGTCCGACGCTAACGGAACGGTTCCAATCCTGGTTTGCGCGCGAAGTGCCGAGCGATGAAGTGCCGGAGTTGAATGGCGATCCGTTCACCGACAGCCAGGAACCGCCGGACCGCTTCGAACTGGCGGCCGCGCGCGTGCAGGGCGCCTATGCCGAACTGACGGTCACCTTCAGTGGCGAAGCGATGCAAGCGTATCCCGTGCAGTTCCTCCTGACGCGAACGCAAGGCGTGTGGCGCATCGAGGATCTGCGCTATCGCGACGGCGAGTTGTTGTCGCGTCTGCTCGCACAGTGATGACGACGGCAGTTGCTTGCGCGCCGTGCGCCCCACTACATGCGCAGGCGTCGCTCGTACCCAGTGAGCTCGAGGTAACCGCGACCGATCGTTCGGCCTGCCTCGTCGAGCGCCTCCACCGCGCCTTCCCAGTACAACGCGCCCACGCTCTCGCGTGCATCGCTCTCCTGATCGTCCATGAGCGGACGCAAGGTCACAGTCAGATCACCCGCTCGCACCCGCCACGCAACCGGATACGTCACGCCCGTTCGCGCCGAGGTCCATCTGCGCAGCGGTGTCCATGCTATTTCGTTGGGCGCGAACGAGCG
>CBJNAT010000151.1:0-6870 GCA_966434585.1 uncultured Gammaproteobacteria bacterium
CACACAAGATGGCTAAGCGACTGAAGACGCTGAAGGCAAAGCCCGGCGTATTCCTGTCGAGCCCCGCCGTGCGCACGTTGGCAACCGCCGCAATCATTGCACGCGAAGTCGGCTTCCCCGTGGATGCCATCCAGCGGCGTGAGCGCCTGTATCTCGCACCCCCGAAAGATCTACTCGCGCTCGCGCGTGAACTGGGTGGCTCAGCGCAACACCTCTGGATGGTCGGTCACAACCCGGGTATCAGTGAGTTCGCCGATCAGCTCTCGGGCGAACGGCACATCGACAACATGCCGACGTGCGCTGTCGTGCAGATGGAATTCGACATCGAGAACTGGTGCGATTTAGCCTGGGGCCTCGGCCTCAACGTCCAGTTCGACTACCCGCTGAAGAGCAGGTGATCATTCGCCGAGCGCCAGCAAGCTCGCATTGCCGCCGACTGCGGCCGTGTTGATCGTCAACGTCCGCTCGGTTGCGAAGCGGTGCAGATAATAAGGCCCACCCGCTTTCGGTCCCGTTCCCGACAGCCCTCGCCCGCCGAACGGCTGCACGCCGACAACCGCACCGATCATGTTGCGGTTGACGTAGATGTTACCCACACGAGCGCGTGCAACGATTTCGCGCACGGTCGCATCGATGCGGCTGTGAATTCCGAGCGTCAGCCCAAAACCTGATGCATTGACGGCATCCACCACGGCCCGCAGGTGCGAGCCTTGGTACCGAATGACATGCGCGATGGGGCCGAACACCTCTCTCGTGAGCAGATCGAAGCGCGGCAGCTCCAGCGCGGTTGGCGGAAAGAACAAACCCTCTTGGCATTCAGGGGACAATTGCACTTGGTGATGCCAGCGTGCCTGCGTTGTGACACTAGCGACGTGCGCGAGCAGTGACTGTCGCGCAACCTCATCGATCACCGGGCCGACATCCGTCTGCAATGAAGCCGGATCGCCCACGCGCAGCTCGTCCATGTATCCGGCGAGCAGCTCGAGCACACGATCGGCAATCTCCTCCTGCACGAACAGCGCGCGCAGTGCCGAGCAACGCTGTCCGGCACTGTTGAAGGCCGACTGCACGACATCGAGCACGACCTGCTCGGGCAACGCAGAGCTGTCCACGATCATCGCGTTCTGACCGCCGGTTTCGGCGATGAGCGTACCGATCGGACCCTGCCGCTCGGCCAACGCACGATGGATGTGATGGGCTGTTTCGGTCGAACCGGTGAAGGCAACACCCGCCGTACGCACATCGGCCACGGCTCTCGCCCCGGCAACAGCGCCTTCACCCGGAACGAAGTGCAACATGTCGTAAGGCACACCCGCTTCGTGCAACGTGGTGACCGCGAGCGCCGCGACCAGGGGAGTTTGTTCCGCGGGTTTGGCAAGCACTGTGTTGCCGGCCGCGAGGGCAGCGGCAATCTGGCCGGTAAAGATGGACAGTGGGAAATTCCACGGGCTGATGCATATGAAGACACCGCGGCCGTGCAAGCTGAGTTCGTTACTCTCCCCGGTCACACCTCGCAGGTTCCGTGCATGCGCAAAATCGTCGATGCCACGGCGGGCGTAATAACGCAGAAAATCCACTGCCTCACGTAGCTCGGCGATGCTGTCCGGAACGTTGCGCGCAGCCTCGCGCACGCAACGCGCGACGAACGCCGGCATGCGCTCCTCCATCAGATCCGCCGCGCGGATCAGGATCGCGGCACGCTGCTCGGCTGGCGTTGCGTCCCACTCGGGCTGAGCTGCATGTGCCTGCGCGAGCGCGGCATCGACTGCAGCGGCATCGGCGTGAACGACACTGCCCACGGTCTCCTCCAGATGAGCAGGATTGCGCAGCGTTCGTAACTCGCCATCCCACCGCCGCCGACCGATCAACGGCTGCGCCCGCCATGCTTCGCTCATCGCCGAGGACATGCCTTCGGCCAGCGCCCGTAACTCCATTCTGTCCGCGAGATTGACGCCGCGTGCATTGCGGCGCTCCTCACCGTAGAGATTCACCGGCAAGGGAATCCTTGGATTCGCCACTTCGCGCGCGCCGTCCACGCGCGCGACGGGATCGGCCACGATACTGGCGATCGAAACTGCCGGATCGACGAGGCGGTGCACGAATGATGTATTCGCCCCATTCTCGAGGAGTCGGCGCACGAGATACGGCAGTAGCTGTTCATGCGAACCGACAGGGGCATAGATCCGGCAGGCGACGTGAGGCCACTGCCGCAGCACTTCGTCGTACAACTCGTCCCCCATGCCATGCAGGCGTTGGAACTCGAAAGATGGCAGTGTGCCGCGGGTGCGTGCGAGCTCCGTTGCGTTGTGCATGAGCCATGCGACCGTATGCGCGTTATGCGTGGCGAACTGCGGATAGATGCATTCGGGCGCGGCAAGCAGCAGTCGTGCGCAGGCCAGATACGAAACATCCGTGTTCACCTTCCGGGTGAACACAGGATAGTCCGCGAGGCCCCGTTCCTGCGCGCGCTTGATCTCGGTGTCCCAGTACGCACCCTTCACGAGTCGCACGTTCAGGCGCAGGCCCGTCGTACGCGCAAGCTCGATCACCCACCGTACAACGTCGCTACCGCGCTTTTGATATGCCTGTACGGCCAGCCCTAGGCCGTTCCACTGCGCCAGCGCCGATGAGCGGCATAGACGCTGCAGCAATTCGAGTGACAGTTCGAGGCGATCGGCTTCTTCCGCGTCGATCGTGAAGGCGATACTTTGCTCGCGAGCGAGAACGGCCAACGCTTCCAGCCGCGGATACATCTCCGTCATGAGCCGTGCGCGCTGCGTGAACTCATAACGTGGGTGCAACGCAGAGAGCTTTACGTAGATGCTGGGTACATTCGCTGGATGTGTCTCGACCCGCTGCGCGCCCAGGGTCAGAATCGCTTCTCGATAGGCCGCCGCGTACCGCTCCGCATCTGCTGCCGTCAGTGCTGCCTCCCCCAGCATGTCGAAGGAGTGACGGTACTGACGATGCTCCGGCGTTTGCGCGCGCTCGAGCGCCTCGCCGATGGTGCGCCCCATCACGAACTGATGCCCCATGATGCGCATGGCTTGTCGAAACGCCGCACGCACGAGCGGCTCACCGATGCGACCTGCAAGCCGCGCGACGAACCCACCGGGGTTGCGAACGTCGAGCTCGGCAGGCCGCATGATCTGACCGGTGAGCAGCAGTCCCCATGTCGAGGCGTTCACGAACCACGAGTCGCCCTGTCCCAAATGGGACCGCCAGTCGCCCGAAGCAATCTTGTCCGCAATCAGCTTGTCGGCTGTGTCATCGTCCGGGATGCGCAGCAACGCCTCCGCAAGACACATGAGAATCACACCTTCCTGCGAGGAGAGGTCGTACTGCTGCAGGAACGCTTCGATGCCACCGCCGCGGCGCTTGCGCTCGCGCACACTGACGACGAGGTCGCGGGCGAGCTGTGTGATCTGCTGAGTCTGGCGCTCCGGCAAACGTGCGAGATCCGCTAGCTCCCGAACGAGCAGATCCTCGGGGGCGAGATACCGGGCGTTGATCACCGTGGCGAGCGCCCCTTCACCCTCGCCCGCTTCCGGCAGCAATCGACGATCGGAGCCTGCAACTGCGCTCATGGTCCCCCCGTGCGTTCGATGGGCATTCACATGCTAAACCCACGGCGGCTACTTCAGTTCGAACACGAGGTTTACGGTGGACAGCGTATCGGTCTTCTTGAATCCAGAGGGCGGCTGGGTGTTGTAGCGAACGGAGTAACCCACCGCGAGCGCGAGCTTCTGCGTCATGTTCACCTGAAGATTGAGGTCGTTCTGCACGGACGTGTTCTCCGGCCCATGTTCGGTCAGCAGCTTGTCCCGGATCTTCGTGTTGTCCGTGAGCGCATGCTCGTACTGCAGCCCCAACTGGCCGACCGCATCCTCCTCGCGCTCGCCTCGGACGATCGTGAAGCCGTCATCGGCCAGCGAGTCGCGCGTTTGCAGCACCTTGTAACCGATACCGATCTGCGCGCTGAATTGCGTGCGATCCGTTTCGATGAAACGACGGCCAAGACCCGCGGCGAACGTGGTTTGGTACTCGAAACCGCTGAAGCGATCGTCCTCGTAGCGCGCGGACGCGAACGTGAACGTGCGCTCATCGAACGTGTATTCGGATTGCGCGCGCGCATCCCAGCGCTGCGAGATGGTCTCGATCTCATCGGCGGCATACACCCCGCTCAGAGCGAGCGAGTGCTTCCATTGCTGCGTGACACGCGCGATATCGAGCTTCGCGTTGGCAGTATCGGTATGTGTGTTGCCGCGGGCTGAGACGAGACCCGCCTCCACCTTCGTGGGCCAGTCGGCGGGCTGAGCAGTCGTTGCCTGTAGGCAGGTCAAGATGGCAAGTCCGTGCCGACGCGTTGAGATCTTCATCGTCCACATGCGTTAATCCACCTCACTTGATCCGGTGCGAGCTCGCACCTATACAGGCTTGAATAGTGCGGGCACGGCACACCGCCGTCGACTGTGTCCGACGTCCGACAATCGCGAGGAGAGTTCGATGAGCAGTGAAGACACGACGTTCGTCGCCACGACAGAAACGTTCATGCGCGATGTCGTTGAAGCATCGCGACAGATGCCGGTACTGGTCGACTTCTGGGCGCCGTGGTGTGGCCCGTGCAAACAGTTGATGCCCGTACTCGAGCGTCTGGCAGCGGAATACAAGGGCAGTTTCAAACTCGCGAAGGTCAACACGGATGAAGAGCCGGAGCTGGCTCGACAGATCGGCATTCGTAGTCTGCCCACGGTCGCGTTGTTCAAGGATGGCGTGGTCGCAGGTCACTTCGTGGGCGTGCAACCCGAGGCGCAGATCCGGCAGCTATTGGATCAGCACATGCCGGCTGCCATGGAAGAGCCACGGCCGGAGGATCTACTGGCGAGCGGCGACTTGGCCGACGCGCGCAAGTCGTTCGAGGAGACACTGGCACGCGACCCCAACAACATCGATGCTCGCACGGCGCTCGCCGAACTGGACGTGCTCGAAGGCAATCTGGATGCCGCGCGCGCCGCACTGACGGATCTCGAGACACGCGAGCCGCAACATAGAGCCGTCAAGCGACTCGCGGCACGTCTGGCATTCAGTGAGCTCGTCGCAGCCAATCCCGATGTCCAGTCGCTGCGCGAGCGCGCAGCAGAAGACCCGGAAGCCCGAAGTCTGCTCGCGGTGCACACCTTGCTGGGCGGCGAGCTCGAAACCGCTCTGAACCTCTGGCTCGAGCAGATGCGCACACAGCCCGCGCACAAGGAAACGGCGCGTCAGCGCCTGGTAATGGCATTCGATCTCATCGGCGAGGACGAGCCCGCCGTGAGTGGAGCACGACGGGCGATGGCCAAGCTGTTGTTTTGATCGTTCAATTTGAAACAGCGACTCGGGCATCCTGCCCTCGCGCTGTGGCGCCGGGGAAAAAGTGTGATTTTTCCCCTGCGCTCGCCACCTACGGCGGCGGGCACGTCCATGTGCCTCGGTGGCTAGCGAGCGGCGACACGCGCAAGCTCGATGGCGTGCTCGTTGCCGAGATGGCTGTGCACCCAGCGCCGCACCAGGTACAACAGCGGAATCATCAGCACGGCCATGAGCATCTTATAGCTGTAGTTGACCGTGCCGACGGCAAGGAATAGCGACGTCGGCCAGTGCTGAGGACCGATGACGAAGGCGATGTAGAGCACAACGAAACTGTCGATGAGCTGTGAGACTGCGGTCGAGCCTGTTGCTCGCAACCACACCCATCGCTCCCCGGTGGCGCGACGAATGCGATGAAAGACGGTGACGTCGATCAACTGGCCAATGAGAAACGCCACCATCGAACCCGCAATCGTCCACAACCCCTGCCCGAATACGTTTGCGAATGCCGCCTGCATGTCAGGCACGCCGCGCTCGCCATTCACGACGCGCCACCAGTCGGCGGGCTCCAGGTCGATTGCGATGTACGCGGCGAGGAAGGCATAACCGATCAGTCCGATCGCGAGCCAGGAGATGAATCGCACGCCGCGCTGGCCGAAATACTCGTTCACGACATCCGTGAGCACGAACACGAATGGCCAGAGCAGCACACCGGCCGTGAACGACAACGAGCCGCTTTGCCCGAAGAGGCTCCAATTCCACGGCTGCAATCCGAGAGTCGGCTCGAGCGCAAAGATCTTCACGCCGACGAACTCAGCGATGAGTGCGTTGGTGATGAAGATGGCCGCGAGAACGACGAACAAGCGATGCGCGCGGGCCTGAGCCGCTGGCTCGGCGAGTGCGATGACAATCGGCATGAACGCTCCGAACTAGTGTTTTAGTTTTGACGATCGGCGCGCAGGGCGGATCGCACGTTGGAGTATGCCGCAGAGGCGCAGGCGAGGCTGGAACCGCTCACCCGCGCGAGAATCGAAACCTAAGCAATCAATATGGGTCGCCCGTCTCTTGGGCGAGACGACGTACACCGGCCGCTTCCCAACCGAGCACCTCATCATCCTGAGCAGCGCAACGCTGCACTTCGGCAAGTCGTGGCGCAATTCGCCGAAGGACTTCCTCCTCCCAGCTCAATTGCACGTTCTCGGACATTTCATTTTTGGTCACGTCGACCTCGGGTTTCGGCGGTCCTTCGACTCGCTTGTAGTGAACCATACGACGGAATGCTCCAAAGTCCTTCGTTCAGAACGCTTTGTCCTAGCGCGCTGTTCCGCGCTGGGCAACTCGCAATCATTCAGTTCGTTGAGCTCTCCCGCCTGGCCGGTTATAAGCGCTCGCCGGAGCAAACGACCATGCCGCAGATCACCGAGCTCAACATCTACCCCGTCAAGTCCTGTCGGGGCATCTCTCTCCAGAGTGTCTCGATCGACCATGCCGGATTTGAACATGACCGTGAGTGGATGGTCGTTC
>CBJNAT010000152.1:0-6862 GCA_966434585.1 uncultured Gammaproteobacteria bacterium
GTCGATCTGGGAGAGCACCACGTTCGACAGGATCTTGCCTGGTCCGCTTTCGGGTTCAGCCCGGGCGAGCGAGAGCAGCTGATTCGACAGTCTCACGGCGCGATTGGCCGAGGCCTGCAACGAAGTCAGTATCTGGCGAACGCCCTCGACCGTATCCTCGCGGCTGGCTTCTTCGACCTGCAACTTGATCGCGGTTAGTGGCGTGCGCAGCTGGTGTGCCGCATCGGCGATGAAGCGCTGTTGCGCTGCCTGGGCTTCACCCAACCGCTGCAGCAGATCGTTGAGCGATCGCATCATCGGCAGGATCTCGACCGGAACGCCGGCGACATCGACTGCAGAAAGATCGCGGGGACTGCGCGCTTCGAGGCGCCTCGCGGTCACCTGCAGCGGATACAGCCCATGACCCACCGCTCTGCGGATGGCCGCGACGGCGACTGCCGTGAGCAACAGCTGCGGGAGCAGCGTGCTCAGAAGAATTGCCGTCGCGAGCGCTTGTCGTTTCCGTGTGGTCTCGGCCACTTCGACGGTGACGACTTCCCCATAAGTGGACGTGGGCAGTTCCAGGCGTGCGACGCGCACGTCCTGGTGATCCAGACGGCCGTCGTAGATCAGCGCGCCCTTGTACGAATCCAACTTGCTTTCGAATACAGAGCCGAGATCTGCCAGCAGATCGTAGAGAAACTCGCCTTGATAAGGGTCCACATCGCCAGCGACGGGAGGCATGTCAGGTCGGCCCGCGATGTGGCCTTGCTTGCTGCCAGCGATGCGGAAGAAGGTCTGGTCGACGACATCCCACTCGAACAGTCGTTGGGTGGGCGCGGGTATGTCCACGTACGGGCCAGCCCCGGTGGCTTCCACTTCCAGCGACAGCGAATTGACGGAATCGAACAACCAGCCGTCATACACCGTATCGGCGAAATAACGCGCGAGCGCATAACTGCCCGCCGCACCCAGGAGCAGCAACGCGCCCAGGGGTATGAGCAGAGCGAACAGCAGTCGCCTGCGCAGGCTGGGCGCCACGGCATCAGGCATGATCGTTCTCGACGTGCAGCAGATAACCGAAGCCGCGCAACGTGCGAATGACACAGCCTGAGCCTTCTATCTTGCGACGCACTCTGTGCACGTAGAGCTCGACAGCCGTTTCGGACAGCTCGGTTTCCCAACCGCTGATTTGCTCCAGCAGCTGCCGCTTGCTGACGACGCGGCCATGCCGCAGCAACAAACATTCCAGCACTGCAAACTCTCGCGGCAGCAGAGCCGTGGCTCGTCCACCTACGAGCACCTGCTTTTCACTCAGAGACAGGCGCAGCCGACCCACTTGGATGTCATCACCGCGCCGAGCGACGGCACGGCGTGTTACGGCGCGGATTCGCGCCTCGAGTTCGGCCAGCTCGAAGGGCTTCGGAATGTAGTCGTCAGCGCCGAGATCGAGTCCAAGAATGCGATCGGAGGTCTCCTCTCGGGCACTCAGGATCACGACCGGCGTCTGCTGATTGTGGCGTCGCACCTGACGCAACACGTCTGTGCCGTCGAGGTCGGGTAAGCCCAGATCCAGGATCACACAGTCATAGTCGGCCTCGAGAATCGCAGCCAAAGCCGAGCGTCCGGTTCCGCTCACCTCCACGATGTTGCCCCGTCGGCTAAACGCACGGTGCAGGCTCGCAGCGATAGGCTCGTCGTCTTCTACTATCAATAGCCGCATGGTGCGAGGTCTTCGGGGGCCGCCAACCCCGAGGAATATGGCAGAAAAGCGCGCCCGCGGGACAACTGCCAGAGCGCGATGCTGCCGGTGATGTCCCGACGGAGGCATCTTCGTTGTCGCGTCGGTTAGCGGCATTCGTGCATCATTCGGTCCCTTCTAAACTTTTGCAGTTGGCGTCATCGCACATGAGCAAAGCGCAAGTGGGTTTGATCGGTCTGGCCGTCATGGGCGAGAACTTGGCGCTGAACATCGAAAGCCGCGGCTTCTCGGTCGCCGTCTTCAATCGCACGACCGCGAAGGTCGATGAGTTCATGGCGGGGCGCGCGAAAGGCAAGCAGTTCATCGGCGCTCATTCGCTCGAGCAACTGGTCCAGAGCCTCGAGCGCCCGCGCAAGATCATCATGCTCGTGAAAGCCGGCAAGCCGGTCGATGAGCTCATCGAGCAACTGCTGCCGCTACTGGACCGCGGCGATGTGCTGATCGACGGCGGCAACAGCCTGTTCCCCGACACCATGCGCCGCACGAGTTACGTCGAGAGCAAGGGACTCTTATATGTAGGGTCCGGTGTGTCGGGCGGCGAAGAAGGCGCGTTGCTTGGTCCGTCCTTGATGCCTGGCGGCAGTCCGGCTGCCTGGGAGCTCATCCGCCCAGTATTTCAGGCCATCTGCGCACGCACACCGGAAGGCGAGCCCTGCTGCGACTGGATGGGCGAGAACGGCGCCGGCCACTTCGTGAAGATGATCCACAACGGCATCGAATACGGCGACATGCAGCTCATCTGCGAGACCTACGATCTGATGAAGCGCGGTCTCGGCATGAGCAACGATGAGATGCATGAAGTGTTCGCGGAATGGAATCGCGGCGAGCTCGACAGCTATCTCATCGAGATCACGCGCGACATCCTCGGCTTTCGCGGCCCCAACGGCGAACAGACGATCGATTACATCCTCGACAAAGCGGGTCAGAAAGGCACGGGCAAGTGGACGGTGACCGGCGCGCTGGATGAAGGCACGCCGCTCACGCTCATCGCCGAGGCGGTGTTCGCACGCTGTCTATCCGCCGTTAAGGACGAACGTGTCGAAGCCTCGGAGCACCTAAAAGCTGACGTAGCGAATTTCACCGGCGACAACCGCGCCTTCATCGACGATCTGCGTCAGGCGCTGTATGCGTCGAAAATCGTGAGCTACGCGCAGGGTTACCAGCTCATGCGTGCCTCTGCCGCTACTCATCAGTGGAATTTGAACTATGGCGGCATCGCACTCGTCTGGCGCGGCGGCTGCATCATCCGCTCGGCCTTCTTAGGCGACATCAAGAAAGCCTTCGATCAGGATCCGCAGCTCGTGAATTTGCTGCTCGATTCGTTCTTCAAGAACGCGGTGGAGAGCCGTCAGGCCGCGTGGCGGCGCGTGATCGTTGCGGGTGTGCAGCTCGGCATTCCGCTGCCGTGCCTGAGCGCCGCCCTCGCCTACTTCGATGGCTATCGCTCGGCGCAGTTGCCTGCGAACTTGCTGCAAGCACAGCGCGATTACTTCGGTGCACACACCTACGAGCGCATCGACAAGCCACGCGGTGAGTTCTTCCACACTAACTGGACCGGCCGCGGCGCGGACACGACGTCGCAGGCGTACGGGGTGTAGTCACTGCCTCCAGAGTGTTTGCAGATGCAACTCCTCGAGCGACACACCCCGCGGTTCCTCCAACAGCTCCAGCGCGACTCCGTCGGGATCGCGCACGTAGCTGGCGCGCATACCTTGTAGCGGTCCCTCGGGCACCGTCTGCACTTCGCTCAAGGGTTCGAAGCCGGCGGAGCGAACGGCACGTATGACCGCATCGATATCGCGCACTTTCAAACACAAGTGCCAGAAGCCCGGATCGCACGCGCGCAACTGGGAAATCTTGCGATCGGCCGGCGCGCGATAACACAGCAACTCGATGATTTGTCCGAGCCCGCGCGCGAAGGCGACATCGATGACACAGCCCGGTACGCCCGTGAGCGCGGCGAATAGGGGCCCGCTCACTTGCACCGGCTCGCTCACTTCAAAACCCAGCACGTCGCGATAGAAGCGCATCGATCGATCGAGATCCGAGACGGTGATCCCGGTGTGACCAATTCGAAGCACAGTCGCGGCATTCATCGCCATCTCCTCACGCACGCGGTGCGAGCTCGACCGTACAAACAGCGCCGTTCACCTTCGCGTTCTCCCCTTCCGGCACGAGAATTTCGAGCAGCGTGCCATTGCCGGGCGCGGCGACTTCCTGATTCACCTTCTCGGTTTCGATGTCGTATAGCGGCTCGCCGGCGCTGAAGGCCTCGCCGGGTTGTTTGTGCCACTTCACGATGGTCGCTTCCTGCATGTTCATACCGACGCGGCTCAGTTTCAGATTTACACGCACGTCAGCGCACTCCCGTGGCGATGCTCAAGCATGCGCGTTCGATCGAATCAGCATTGGGTAGGACGTGTTGCTCGGCACTCGTCGCGTATGGCATGCAGACGTTGCGCACTGTCACGCGTTTCACCGGCGCCTTGAGCGCATCGAACGCTTTGTCGGCGAGCACCGCCGCGATGTGACTCGCCGCGCTGCAGGTATCGCGGGCTTCATCGCAGATGACGACGCGTCCCGTCTTGCGCGCCGAGGCAATGATGGCGTCTTCATCGAGCGGCACGAGCGTGCGCGGGTCGATCACTTCGATGTCCAGGCCACTTGCGCCGAGCGTCTTCACGGCTTCGCGTGCGGGCTTCAACATGGAGCCCATCGCCACGAGCGTGAGATCCTTCCCAGGACGGACGACAGCGGCTTGACCGAACGGCACGGTGTAATCGCCGTCGGGCACTTCACCCATCTCGCTGCCGCGACCGATGGCCTCGAGAAAGAACGTCGGATCGTTGCCGCGAATGGCTTCTTTCAACAACCCTTTCGCATCCGCTGGTGTCGCGGGCACGACGACATTCACCCCGCCCATGTTCATGAGCACGGGATAGCCGCTGTCGGAGTGCTGCGCGGCGTTGTTGCCGCCGCCGCCATAAGCCGCGATCACCGTGATCGGCATCTTCGCTTGGCCGCCCGTCATGAGCCGCAGCTTCGCCATTTGATTCGCGATGGCATCGAACCCCGTATAGATGAAGTTAGAGAACATCATGTGCAGGATGACGCGCGATCCGGCCATGGCTGCGCCCACGGCCATGCCCGTCAACGTCGCCTCGCAGATGGGTGTATTGCGCACGCGGTCGCGGCCAAAGCGCTCGGCGAGACCGCGCGCATCCCCCATGATGGCGAGCTCGACATCCTCGCCGAACAGAATCACGTTCGGATCGCGCGCCATCTCTTCGTGCAACGCTTCGTTGATGGCGTGGGTGTAGCGCTTGCGGGCCATGTGCGGCGCTCCTTCAAACGGCTCGGTTGGAGAACATCAAGCGGAATGGCAACTCGGGATCGGCCTCCTCCGAATGCACCGCGAACTCGAGCGCCTCCTGCACCTCAAGCGCGACTTTCGTTTCCATGGCGGCGAGCGCGTCGGCACTCACGCCACGCTCGAGCAAGCGCGCTTTGAAGCGTTCGATCGGATCCTTCGTCTGCGCGCGCCAGGCTTCGATTTCCTCCGGCTCGCGATACTTCTGGCCGCCGAGAAACAGATCTTCAGCCTCCAGATGCCCGCGAATGCGATATGTGTGCGCTTCGATGAAAGTCGGGCCTTCGCCGCGACGCGCCCGCGCGACCGCCTCGCCCGCGGCTTCGTACACGGCCATCACATCGTTGCCGTCGATCACGGCGGTGGGAATATTGAAGGCGCGCGCGCGATCGACGATGTGTCCCGCCGTCACTGTCTTCCAGGGCGTGAACTCGCCGAACTGGTTGTGCTCGCACAGGAACACGAGCGGCAGCTTCCACAAGCTGCTCACGTTCAGGGCCTCCATGAGCACGCCTTGATTCGATGAGCCATCGCCGCAGAACGTCACCACGACGCGTCCGTCGTTGCGCATCTGCGAGCTGTACGCCGCGCCCGCAGCAATCGCAAAGCCGCCGCCGACGATGCCGTTCGCACCGAGAATGCCCTTTGACAGATCCGCAACGTGCATCGAGCCGCCCATGCCCTTGCAGATGCCGGTGCGCTTGCCCCAAATCTCCGCCAGCATGGCTTTGAGATCGCCGCCTTTCGCAAGGTAGTGACCATGTCCGCGATGCGTGCTGGTGATGCAGTCCTGCGGCGCGAGTTGTGCGCACACGGCCGTCGCGATGGCTTCTTGGCCGATGTACAAATGCACGCCACCGGGCAAGCGCCCAGCTGCGGTTTCCGTACGCAGCAGCTCTTCAGTGCGCCGGATCAGCACCATGCGTTCCAGCAGGGTCAACTGCTGTTCGGTCGAAAGCGTATTCGCGCTCATGTTCATATCTCCGCACTGCGCCGTCACGCGGCCCATGGATTCACCATCACCTTGCATTGATGCGTGCGATGCCGCAGTGCTTCGAACGCCATGGGTAGCTCCGCGAGCGAGACTCGATCCGTGATCATCGAGCGCGGCTCGACGCTGCCTGAATCCAACACGTCCGCCGCGATCTCGAAGTCACGCAGCTTGTAGAAGGCGGAAGACTGAATGCGTGCTTCTTTGGCGATCGCGGCAAACGGCACGAACGAGTCTTGCACCGTGCAGAGGCCCAAGACGACGACGGTGCCGCGCGGCCGCACGTGCTCGAGTGCGGTTGCGATCAGCCCAGGTTTACCGACGCATTCGAATACGATGTCGGGCGGACCACCGCACGCGTGGCTCACCGCATCGACGGAGATGTCGGCGGAGCTCAAGAAACTCGTCGCCCCCATTTCCATCGCCAATGGGCCACGAACATTCGACGTGGCGGTGACGACGACGAGTTGGGCGCCGAGCCGTCGTGCCCAGAAGGCCGTGCCGAGTCCAATCGGCCCTGCACCGAGCACCAGCACGCGCGCCCCGGGGCGCATCTCTGCCATCTGCACACCGTGCAAGCCAACCGCGAGCGGCTCGATGAGTGCGCCATCTTCGAAACTGAACGCGCTCGGCAGACGAATACACTGCTGTGCAGTGGCGAGCGAGTACTGCGCGTAACCGCCGCCTTCGAGCACCATGCGCGTACACCAGGCCGGATCGCCTTCGAAGCAGTTCGCGCATTCGCCGCAGCTACGCACGG
>CBJNAT010000153.1:0-6850 GCA_966434585.1 uncultured Gammaproteobacteria bacterium
GAAGCTCAGCCGTCGCGAAGCACCGCTCACTTCTGCGATCAACATGACCAACTTCGGTTCGTTCGCGCCAGGGCCCTGCCGCGGTAACTGCGCGGACGTCATGTTCGACATCGAGCGTTACCTAAAGGAGCGTGGCGATCGCCGCATCACGGACTGGGCCGCGTGGGTGAGGAACGCCAAGTTCCGCGACGACGAATCGCGCGCGGGCGCCGAGAACTGGCTCGAGTTCCAAGGGCATCTCGATGAGGGCAAGGGCGAGCGCATCGCTCGTAGTCACGTCGCGCGTCTTGCTCTGTTACGCGTGATGTACGAGAACGGCATCGATGCGCTCGTGCACCCGGAGAACACCGTGCCGACGCCGAAGATCCAAGGCCCGAACGTCGGTACGAGCAGCCTCGATGGCATCTCCCCGTTCTTCCAGATTCCGCGTATCGCCGTGCCCGCCGGCTTCACGGACGTGATCTACGAGCCGCAGTACGCGCTCAACAAGGACAAGACGGATTACATCTCGGTGCTCGCACCGGGCACGCAAAAGACGCGGCTCAAGCACCCGATGCCGATCTCGATCACCTTCTTCGCCGGACAAGGCGAAGAGCCCATGCTCATCAAAATCGGCACGGCGTACGAAGCAGCAACGCAGCATCGCGCGCCGCCACCGATGTTTGGGCCGGTCGCGAAGAAGCGCTAACGCAACAATCGGTAACGCAACGTCCGCCCTTCAGGCAGGGACGATTCCAGCCCGAGCCATTCGCCGGCTGGTGAGTACCACAGGTCGATATGGTACTTCTGGCTGCGAATGCGGTAGCGCTCGGTTGCCACGCGCTCGCCCGCAACATCCAGCAACTCGCCGCCCACACGCTCGATCGAGACTGCGTCGTAGTTGCCCGTCTGCGGATTGAGCAAGCGGGTCGCATGGACGATGGCCGGGTCCCAATAGGCATACGTGCGCACACACGTGGGCAACCGCTCCTGCTTTTCTGGCCGGCGCACTTCAAAACCGCTCGCCTGATGTTCGCCGGCGACGAGCGTTTCCTCGCCGTTCCGCTTCGTTCGTGCGCGAATCGCGGCAAGACAGCCATCGCGCCACACTTCGTCGTTTTCGTGCTCATAGCGAAACACGGGAATGAACAGCGCCTTCACCGCGAAACGCGCACGGGTTCGTACTTCGGTATGACCGCCGTGTGCCGTGATCGTGAACGTATGTTCGCCCACGGGCTCATCGTCGAGTTGCACGATGAAGCGCCAGGACCGAGTGGTCGGATGGCTCACGGCCACGTCCATCGCGCAAGAAAGCGCAACCGCAGCCAAGCCAATTAGGAATCTCACGAGCGGCTCTCCGAGCGAGGTCATCAGCCACTCGTACGTCGGCCGGGTGCACTCGGATTCGCGCTCGCCCCCGCTGCCGCTGCCTCCCCCTCTTTATCCTGGCACCGCAACCCGCCAGAATCTGAGCTCGCCGGGATACCAACAATCAACATCGGGGACAAGATCATGAACGAGACCGTGACGACCCAGCCCGCCGCCTCGACCGATACCGCCCGCATCGTCTACATCCTCTACCTCGTCGGTCTCGTCGTCGGCGTCACGGCCATCGTCGGGGTCATCATGGCGTACGTGAACCATGACGAGGCACCCGATTGGTTGAAGACGCATTATCGGTTCCAGATCCGCACGTTCTGGATGTCGCTGCTCTATGGAGTGGTGAGCACGATTCTCTGCGTCGTGCTGATCGGCTTCGCGCTGTTCGTGGTGCTCGCGATCTGGCTGATCATCCGCTGCGTGAAGGGCTTGAAAGCGATCGAGCAGAAGGCGCCGGTGGAGAACGTGGCGCGGTGGGGGTTCTAGATGGGCCTGGGGCGTGGGGCCTGGGGCGTGGGGTTCGAACAGCGGAGTTCTTCTGCCGCTTCTGGCCCAGGTCCCAAGTCCCAGGCCCAGTCCTAGCCTCCCACATATTCAAACCGCTTGACCCGCCGCCCGTCCCGCTCGACTTCTTCAATAAACATCGCAAGCGGCCGCACCCACAACCCGCGCTCGCCATACAGCGCGCGGTAGAGCACCACTTCCTGCATCGTCTCGGAATCGCGAGCGACGCCGAGCACCTCGTATTCGTTGCCTTTGAAATGGCGATAGCGGCCGGGCTGCAGTTCGGTCATGTGGGGGCGCTCAGAGTCGAGGAATTGCAAGGGGATCATACTGCGTAGATTCCGCGCGACAGCGGCGGGAACCGTCTCGAGAGCGCTCGCATTCCGATCAAGCGACGCTTCCTCATACGGCGTCGCGCGCGCGCCGAGCGCGATCCATAAACGCCTGAGTCGGGGGCCTCGGGAGTCCTGGTGTGTCGCTTTCACCTGCCATTTTCGAAGCGGCTTTCAACCGCTCACCGACCGGCGAGTCCCTGCTCTCGCCTACGCCCGAGGCGATCATCCTCGCGGTGAATGATGCCTTCTTGAGGGTGTCCGGCCGCACGCGCGAGGAACTCATCGGGAAGGGCTTGTTCGTTGCGTTCGCCGCCAATCCGGATGACCCGAAAGACTCCGGAGTGGAAGCCCTGCGCAATTCCTTGCTGACGGTGATTGCGACGGGCAAACCCGACACGCTCGCTGTGCAGCGCTATCCGATTCTGATCCGGCCGCGCCATGGGGAGCCTCATTACGAGGAGCGCTTCTGGAGCGCGGTGAACACACCCATTCACGATGAGAGCGGGCAACTGGTCTGCATCGCACACAGCACGATCGACGTCACCGAGCTTGCGCTCGCGAAGGACCTCCCTCGACGAACGCCTGAACACGATGCCGAGCTCGCGGTCCGCGAGGCGGGCGTGCTGACGCGTGCGCAAACGCTGCAGGAGGTGAACAAGGCATTAGATGCCGAGCGTCGACGTCTGCGTCACTTGTTCGATCACGCACCGGACTTCGTGTATTTCACCAGCGGCTCGGACCATATCGTGGAGCAGGCGAACACCGCGCTTTACGATCTCGTTGGCCCGCGCGATCTCATCGGCAGAAGTCTGCGAGATGCTTTTCCGGACCTCGCAGGTCAGGGCTTCATCGAGATGCACGACGAGGTGCATCGAACGGGCAAACCGATGATCCTGGATAACGTGCACCTCTGGCTCAAGACCTCGCCGCTCTCCGTGCCGATACAGCGCATCGTGGATGTGGTGTACGCGCCCATTCTCGATCACGAAGGCCGCGTGATCGGCGTGTGCGGTCAGGGCAACGACATCACCGATCGCGTGCGAGTCGAACAGGAGTTGCAGGATGCAAATCGGCGCAAGGACAACTTCCTCGCGATACTCGGTCACGAGCTTCGTAACCCGCTGGCCCCCATTGCGGCCGCCACCGACATTCTGCGTAGTCCCAATATCGACGAAGAGCGCCGAGCACGCTCGTGCGAAGTGATCTCCCGGCAACTGCGTCATTTGACCGGATTGATCGATGACCTACTGGATGTGTCGCGCGTCACCCGTGGCCTCGTCAGCTTGGACAAGGCGCCGCAAGATCTGCGGCAAGTCATCCATAGCGCAGTCGAACAAGCGCAGCCGGCGATCGACGCTCATCGACATGAGCTGCAGCTGTCGGTCGCGACGGAGCCGATTCGTGTGTACGGCGATCACCAGCGGTTGGTGCAGGTGCTGGCCAATCTGCTGAACAACGCCGCGAAGTACACGCCCGCCGGCGGTCATATCCGCGTCATGCTGGAGGACCGCGGGCCGAACGTGGCGATCAACGTCGTCGACAATGGCATCGGCATCCCAACCGAGTTCCAGTCGCGAGTCTTCGAGCTGTTCTCGCAGGTCGAGCGATCGAGCGAGCGTACCGTGGGCGGCCTCGGCTTAGGACTGGCATTGGTGAAGCGACTCGTCGAGCTGCATCACGGCACGGTTTATTGCCACAGCGAGGGTACCGGGCACGGCAGCTGCTTCACCGTGGTGCTGCCGCGTCTGAGCGACGTGGCCGATGAAACCTCGAAGCTCAAGGAGATCGCCACCGAGCGTCCCGCCGGTCCATCTCGCAACATCCTCATCGTGGATGACAACGTGGATGCGGCAAACATGCTGGGCATCCTGCTCGAAGTGCACGGACACCGAGTGGCCGTCGAGTACACGGCTCGAGATGCGCTGCGTCGCGCGGCCACACTGGAGCCCAACGTGCTGCTGCTCGACATCGGGCTACCCGACATGGACGGGCACGAGCTCGCGCAACAGTTGCGTGCCCTCGATGCAACGGCCCACGCAATGTTCATCGCTGTGACGGGCTATGGCCAGGTCAGCGCCGAACACCTCGCGTGCAGCAGCTTCGATCATTTTCTCATCAAGCCGGTCGACCCCGACGAGTTGATGCGGCTGGTGGCGGAAGAACGTGGAGCGTAGAAGGCTCGTGATCAGTGACTCGTGACTAGTGATTCGTAAGAAGATTCAGACTTTCCTATTCGGATTCACTAGTCACCATTCACGAATCACGATCGCTCGGATTTTTCCCATCACCCTTCGGTCGGCATTCGACCGACATCGCAAGTCACGGAACATGTCCCTACGCGAGCGCGTTTTCTGTCGCGCTCACGTACATGATTCCTACATCCCAGGAGCGCGCTTGCCCAAGTTTCTCTTGGTGGGTCCTCATGACCCGCATTGTGGCGAATACACTTTTCTCGCACCGCCGCTGGGCGTGTGGCGGCTCGCGGGAGTACTGAACGCACACGGCATCGAAACCAGGGTATTCGATCCAAACTGTTGCTTGGGCCCGCCCGACCGTGCGCTCGAGCGCGAGCTGCTGCGCGACACCTGGGATGTGATTGGCCTATCCACCACCGGCATGACGTTGCGTTTCGACTTGGCCCTCGCCCATCTAGTGCGGCGCTTGGCGCCGCATGCGACCCTTGTAGCGGGCGGCATGGAAGCGACATTCCGACCGGAGTCGATGTTCGAGCTCGGCCCGTTCGATCGCGTCGTACTCGGCGAGGGCGAGCGACCGCTGCTCGAGCTCGCAGCGCGTTTGCGTGCAGGCCAGCCGATCGGCGGCATCTCGGGGATGGTCGAAAAGCGCGCCGACGGCAGCCTCTTGCGCTTGCACCAGCCGGCTCTGAACCACGAGCAGCTGCGCAACGCGATCTTCTCGACACCCTATCAGCACATGCCGTACGAAGCGTATTGGGACCGCCTCGAGACGGCTTATCGCGTCGGCTCACTGCCGACCAAGGCAGCGCGTGAAGCATCGCTCGCGGAAATACGCGCCGTGCGGCTCATCACGCTCAACTACTGTCCGATGGGCTGTTCGTTCTGTTCCTCCACGAACTTCCTGCATGAGGCGCAAGGCGGTGTGGCGTCGATCGCGCGACTCGAAGCGGACGAGTGCATCGCGATGATGGAGCTTATCGTTGCCGCTCATCCCCGCGTGCGCACGATCATCTTTCAGGACGACATCTTCGTATTCACGAAGGACAAGCGCATCCTGCCGTTGTGCGAAGGCATCGTGGCGGCGAAGGCGCGCGGCGCGATCCCGCGCGATCTGCAATTCATCAGCACCAACCGCATCGATGCAATGACGCACGAGCGTCTCGCGGCCATGCGCCGCGCCGGCTTTCGCGTGCTCGGTTTCGGCATCGAGAACTTCTCGCGCAACGTCCTGAAAGAATTCAACAAGGGCCAGATCCATCGGCACATCGAGCCGATGCTGACCAGCGCGCTGGAGCTTGGCATCACGCCGTTCCTGGATTTGATCCTGAGCTCGCCGCGGGCCTCGCTCAACGATGTGGCGCACACGCTGCGTGAAGCATTTCGGTGGCTCAAAGCGGGCTGCGAGATCGGCATGTATCCCTATGTCATTCCGTTCTCCGGCGCGCAGCTCGCCCGCGATCCCGCTTTGCTGCCGCACACGCAGTATGCCGATCGGCGAGTCGATGGCACCGACATCGAATGGCAGCAACCGGCGAAGATACTGCCGATCGATCCCTACGTGCGCGATGTGATCCTCGAGATCGAGCGAGACTTCGAGAGCACGCTCGCCGATCTGCAGCAGCATGTTGCTCACCTGCCATCGCGCGTGCGCTCACTCATCTGGATTCTCGTTGCCGCGCCGGTGATGGCACGGCACGGGATCGAGATCGCAGCCGAACACGACATTCGTAACGAGCTCGAATCCCGCCTTCCGCAAGTACGGAGGGCGACGGCTACCCGTGCCGTCGCAACGGCATGAAATTCAAGACGCCCTGGAGTCTCATTGCACCGCTCGGGGTGTGCCTGCTGCTCACCGGCTGGATCGCGTTATCCGCGGCGAACCTGCAGGCGGCGAGCTTTTCACTGCTGATCTACGGCCTTGCCAATCTCATCGTCTACACCGATGCGCTCGATTTCATTCTGCGGCTGCACGTGCGGCGGCGGCACATCGCGACTGCGCCCACTGAAGAGAATCGTCATCTATCCATCGACATCACTCAGGCGTTGCCGCCCGGTGCGCGACAAGTGGTGCCCGTCCGTCCGTACGCGATCGTCGCCTCCATCTTCAATCTCGAGCCGCTGCTCGATGAGTTCATGGATGCGTTCGCACCGTATCGCGACAAGGTGTGGCTGATCAGCGACGGCTCGACCGACAACACGGTCCGACGACTGCGCCAGGCCGGGTGGCGGTGTATCGACGAGAGCGTGAATCGCCGCAAGCCCGGTGCATTGCGCGTGCTCCTCGAACGCCTCCCTGCGCACATCGAGACGGTATTCGTGCTGGATCCGGACATTCGCATCCGCGGACGCGAAGCGGGCAGCCGCATCGATTTCGAGCGATTCGTTCGGGAGTTCCAGCAATCCGGCGCCGCGGCCGCTCGTGGGGCAACGGAGGGCAATGCCGCCGATCGCGCC
>CBJNAT010000154.1:0-6822 GCA_966434585.1 uncultured Gammaproteobacteria bacterium
GGCACCCCTGACGAGGGGCGGCGACACTGGGGAACCCCTGACGAGGGGCGACGCCTCGGAACGCCCGACGACCGGCTGTTGCTGTACGAGCGAGGACGATGCGGCAGCAGGTGTGTCCATCGTTACGTCGGTTCCAGTATCAGAACGCCAAGGGGCGGTACGGTGAGGTTCAGCGAGTGATAACGCCCGTGACACGGAATGGGTGCCGACTCGACGAAGCCGCTATTGCCTTGGCCACTGCCGCCATAGAGCGGCGCATCGCTATTCAGCAGTTCGCGCCAAGTGCCTCCGTACGGCACACCGATGCGATAGTTTTGACGCGGCACAGGCGTGAAGTTGCACACGATGGCGAGCATCTCGCCGTGCTGACCACGCCGCAGATAACTGATGACGCTCTGCTCGCTGTCCGAGCCGTCGATCCACTCGAAACCTTCGTGCTCGAAATCGCGTGCGTGCAGCGCGGGTCGCTCGCGCATGATGCGATTCAAATCGCCGAGCCAGTGTGACACGCCGCGATGCATGGGGTAATCGAGCAAGTGCCAGTCGAGGCTCTTGTCGTGATTCCATTCGTTCCACTGACCGATCTCACCGCCCATGAACAGGAGTTTCTTGCCCGGATGCGTCCACATGTAGCCGTAGAGCAATCGCAGGTTCGCGAACTTCTGCCAGTTATCGCCAGGCATGCGGCCGAGGATCGAGTATTTGCCATACACGACTTCGTCATGCGACAGCGGCAGCACGAAGTTCTCGCTGAACGCATAGATGATGCTGAACGTCAGCTCGTTGTGGTGATAGCGACGAAAGATCGGCTCGCGCGCGATGTAGTGCAGCGTGTCGTGCATCCAGCCCATGTTCCACTTCATGCCGAACCCTAAGCCGCCAAGGTACGTCGGGCGCGAGACCATCGGCCAAGCGGTGGACTCCTCCGCGATGATCTGCACGTCCGGATGATCGCGATAGGCCGACTCGCTCAGCATGCGCAGAAAGCTCACCGCTTCGAGGTTCTCCCTGCCGCCCAACGCGTTCGGAATCCACTCGCCTTCCTTGCGACCGTAATCCAGGTAGAGCATCGAGGCGACCGCATCCACACGCAGACCGTCCGCGTGATACTCATCCAGCCAGTAGAGCGCGCTCGACAGCAGGAATGCGCGTACTTCGTGGCGGCCGTAGTTGAAGATCCAGCTCTGCCACTCCGGATGGAAGCCTTTGCGACGGTCCATGTGCTCATACAAATGAGTGCCGTCGAAGTACACGAGGCCGTGCTCATCGCCCGGGAAATGCGACGGCACCCAATCGAGAATCACGCCGATGTCGTGTTGGTGCAGAGCATCGATCAGGAACTTGAGATCATCGGGATCGCCATAGCGCGAAGTCGGCGCAAAGTAGCCCGTGCATTGATAGCCCCAGCTGCCGTAGAACGGGTGCTCCATCACCGGCAACAATTCCACGTGCGTGAAACCGAGGCTCTTCACGTACTCCGGCAACATACCCGCGAGCTCGCGATAGGACAGCAGGCGTTCCGGGTTCGCTGGATCGCGCCGCCACGAGCCCAAATGCACTTCATAGATCGACATGGGCGAGCGCTGCGAATTGCATTCATGCCGGCGCTGCATCCAGGCGCCGTCCTGCCACTGGTACGTCGAGCCGTACACGCGCGAAGCGGTTGCCGGCGCAACTTCCGACCAGCGCGCGTATGGGTCGGCCTTCTCAACCCGGAAGCCGTTGTGCTGTGATTCGATGCGGTACTTGTAGCGTGCGCCGTGGGCCGCACCGGGGACGAAGCCTTCCCAAATCCCCGAGCCGTCCCAGCGCGCGTGCAATTCGTTCGCCTCCGGACTCCAGCCGTTGAAATCGCCGACCACGCTGACGCGCCGCGCGTTCGGCGCCCAGACGGCGAACTGCACACCGTCCTGCCCATTACGCCGCCGCGGATGCGCGCCCAGCTTCTGATAGAGGCGAGCATGCGTGCCCTGCCGGAACAGGTACACATCGTGCTCGGTCAGCAAACTGACCTCGGTTTCGGCTTCGGCGACTACACCCAAGACCTGCGCTCCTCTTCTTGTTGGTTGCCACGCACGTGGGCATGCACCCAGGGCGAACAACGAGTCCTCAACGCATCAACTCGCGGGAAGTATCCGGCAGGTGCCTGTGCGATGCACGGCCTGAATGACGGTGCACGGCCTGTCCGTTCCCGGATACACTGATCTCTAGCTCGGGATCGGACCATGTACCCGGTGGCTGTCCATCACGAGCGGTACAACAACAACGATTCAGCGGAGTTAAGCCCATGCCCTGGTACGGCTGGATCATCTTCGGCGCCCTGCTGCTCGGGACGGAGATGTTCGTCATCGATGCGCAGTTTTATCTGGTGTTCTTCGGCTTCTCTTCGCTCTTGGTCGGTGCGCTGGGGCTCGCCGGCATCGATCTGCCCGCTTGGGGGCAGTGGCTGCTCATGGGCGTGCTGGCCGTGCTCTTGCTGCTCGCGTTCCGTCGTCGGCTGTATGAACGGGTCCGACGAGTCGAAGGCACCGTGCAGGACCGAGTGGCGGCCGGCGATCACCTGCGAATGACGACCCGCCTCGCACCGAACGAAACCGCCAAGGTCGAGTTTCGCGGCACCTCTTGGTCCGCGGTCAACGAGGGGACCCAGTCGCTCGAGGTCGGCGACCAGGCCGAGATTCTGGGGATGGACGGGCTCACGTTGCGGTTGCGCAAGAAATAAGCGGTTAGCTACTTCTTCACGAGGAATTGCTGCATGAATACATTGATCGGCGTACTGGCCATCGTCGGCTTGATTCTCGTCGTCCTCGCGAAGACCGCGACGGTCGTCCCGCAGCAAAGCGCTTACATCGTGGAAACGCTCGGCCGCTAAAGCCGCACGCTGCAGGCGGGCTTTCACATTCTGGTGCCATTCGTGGATCGCATCGCTTACAAGCACAGCCTGAAGGAAGACGCGATCGACATCCCGGAGCAGGTCTGCATCACCAAAGACAACGTGCAGGTCGGTGTCGATGGTGTGTTGTACCTGCAAGTGCTGGACGCGAAGGCCGCCTCGTACGGTATTTCGAATTATCGCTTCGCAATCTCGCAGCTCGCACAAACCACGCTGCGCAGCGAGATCGGCAAGATCGAGCTGGATCGTACGTTCGAGGAGCGCATGGCGATCAATGCCAACGTCGTCACGGAGTTGGACAAGGCTTCCGCACCGTGGGGTGTCAAAGTGCTGCGTTATGAGATCAAGAACATCAATCCGCCCCGTGACGTGCTACAGGCGATGGAGAAGCAGATGCGCGCCGAGCGCGAGAAGCGTGCAGTCATTCTGGCGTCCGAAGGCGAGCGCGACGCCAAGATCAATCAGGCCGAAGGCGAGAAGCAGCGCGTCATCAAGGAATCCGAAGCGACACGTCAGCAGCAGATCAACGAGGCGCACGGTGAGGCCGAGGCCATTCTCTCGATTGCCACCGCTACTGCCGAAGGTTTGGGGCGAGTCGGCAACGCACTTGCGGGGCGCGGCGGGATCGAGGCCATGCAATTACGGGTTGCAGAGGAATATCTGAAGCAGTTCGGCCAGCTCGCGCAGGATGCGAAGGGCACACTGATCGTCCCGGCGAACTTGTCTGACCTCTCGTCGATGATTGCTGCAGCGACGACGATCGCGAAGCGAAGTAGCGCGGCGAACTGAGTCGAGACGGAACTCGGCTGGGCCTTTCTTCACTGTTGCAGTAAGCGTCCCCTCTCCCGGTTGCGGGAGAGGGACAGGGTGAGGGCATTTCTGGAAGATCGCTCCGCGCTACCCTCACCCGCCGCTCACGCGTCGACCTCTCCCGTGACCGGGAGAGGTGAAGAGAGGCCGGTGAAGAGAGGCCGCATGCCAACTTCGGCCGCCAACGTGGCGCTCGATCACGTCCGCGAAGCCGCACGCGGTTGCACCAATTGCCCGCTCTACAAACTCGGCACGCAAACGGTTTTCGGCGAGGGTCCGGCACCTGCACCGATCATGATGGTCGGTGAGCAACCCGGGGACAAAGAAGACCTCGAGGGCCGGCCGTTCGTCGGGCCCGCGGGACAGATGCTCGATCGCGCACTCGCCGATGCCGGTATCGAGCGCCGCGACGTCTATGTCACGAATGCGGTGAAGCACTTCAAGTGGGAGCCGCGCGGCAAGCGGCGCCTACACAAGAAGCCGATCGAACGGGAGATTGCGGCGTGCCGACCGTGGCTGACGCAGGAGATCGCGCTCGTGCAGCCCAAGCTCATCGTGTGCCTGGGCGCAACGGCCGCGCATCGATGCTCGGCAAAAATTTCCGCATCACACAACAGCGAGGGGTTGTGCTGCAGCACGAGCAGTACGGCGAAGTACTCGCGACGTATCACCCCTCTGCGCTGTTGCGCATGCCGGATCGCGATGCACGGCAGCGTGCGTATGACGAGTTCGTGACGGATCTGAAGATCCTCGCGAAGTACGTGCTGAAGAAACGGCGAGCTGTGCACTCACCGCAGGCGAACGCAAAAAGAAAAGAGCATCGCGCCTCGGGTGTGTAGCAATCACATGCCTGTGCATTTCTGCATGGGAGTTGGGCTCGATACTTCCGTAGAAGCAGCCACGCAGGTCATCGAGTGATTCCCACCGGAAGTGCTTTCCAGGACTGTGGCCGCCATGGATGGCGGCCCCAGAGACTCCAGGGATGGATTTACGGCGGTCCTGGAAAGCACTTCCGGTGGGAAGCGCTCGGCCACTGGCTCCGTCGAGCGCGGGCCACTGCGCTTCAGGTTGGGCCGCGCCATCAGGCATACAACTTGCTAACTTCTCACCACCAGTTCTTCGATGTACCGAGCGACGAGAGGAGCTAGCCATGGCACGAGCACAAGCGACGACGGATCACCGCAAGATCCGCTCATGGGTGGAAGCGCGCGGCGGACATCCCGCTGCCGTGAAGACCACGCGCAACGCGAAGAGTCCTGGCGGACTGTTGCGCATCGACTTCGGCCCGCAAGAAGCGAATCTGGAGGAGATCGACTGGGACGAATTCTTCAAGGCGTTCGACGGGAACAAGCTCGCATTTCTCTACCAAGAGAATACGGCAGACGGTCACACCAGCCGGTTCTTCAAGTTCGTCGACCGCGACACGATCGATGAAGAGGCATTGAACGCCTCAGAGGAAGAGGATGAGGATTACGACGAGGACGTCGACAAGGAGGACATAGAGGAGGAAGAATGGGACGAGGATGATGCCGACATCGAGGATGAAGACGAGGAAGAGGACGAGCCGCCGAGCCGCGGCAAGAAGCGGAAGTGAGAACCTAGGCGACGGGCTACGGGCTACAGGCTACGGCCAGAATGAGCCAATGCATCTCTGACCGTAGCCCGTCGCCCGTAGCCTGTAGCCTGTACCAGTCATCCCGTATCCAACATCGATATCAACTTCTGCAGCGACGCGAGCGCCGCTGCATCGTCGCCCAGTACGGACTGGCCGAGCACTGCAACGATCAGTGCGACTGCGATCAACACCGCGGCTGATTGCCAAGCCGCGCTCCTCTTTGGGATCGATGCTTCGGGCCAGGGCTGCTCCCGATCGAAGAACGGCACCAGCACGGGGCCCAGCGCAGGCTTGGGGTCATGCAACGTGATGGGCTCCAGTCGGCGCTGATGACGCATCGCACACGGCAGGCCTGCGAGACCATGTTTTCGAATCGCGAACGGCACCTCATCCGGATGCAGGTCGAGGTGTTCCGCGATCAGCCGATTCCGCAGCGTACGCATGCGGCGCTGCTGTTGCTCCGTGCGCGCTTCGATCACCAGATTGCATTCGACATCGAAGCCCATGGAACGTCGATTCAGATTCGCCGAGCCCACCGTGAGTAGCCGATCGTCGAAGATCGCCAGCTTCGAATGCACGTTGATGCCCTGGCCATTGCGTGCCAGCGCTGCAACCAGCGGCACTCGATGCGCCGCGGGACTCTTCGTCAACACGTCGTAGAAGTTCGTGCGCCCGTAACCCATCGTGTGCGTTTCGAAAAAGGTCTTGGGCCGCGCGCAGCCCACGAGCAAGCCTTGCAGCTCGGGCACGCGCCAGCATTGGTCCGCAATCGCCTGCGCGATGACAGTGCTCGTGAAGTATTGATTCTCGATGTACAGCTCGCGCTGCGTGCCTGAGATCGCCGCCAGGTACAGTCGCTCGATCTCGCGCACGACCCGCCGCGAACTTCGCGGCGGCAATGTGCGCGACACGCCGATGCGCACATTGCAGAAATCCACACGCAGATCCTCGGGCCACACCAGCGCAAAATCAGTGAGCGTCGGTGGACATCGCCCCGTTGCGGCACGCCAGCAGTCGCGTAGATATTCGCCGAGCACGCCGACGATCGCGCCGGCGACACACAACTGTGTGTCGTGGACCGGTGGGTACGGGTTGCCGGCATGATCGCACCGACGCGACTCGTCCGGCGCATGCTCGGACGTATCCCAACGCTTGTGCGTGAGATCCATCCCGCCGCAAAACGCGAGCGCCTCATCGATCAGTACGATCTTGTGATGCACGCACCCGAACACGCTGTGTGCGCCATCGTGGTAGAAGCGCACGCCCAGGTTTTCGAGTCGTTGTTGCGTCAGGAACTCGCGATCGCGCCAGTAGATCGGGTGGAAATCCCAGCGCATTACCTGGATGTCGAGGCCCGGTCGCGTCCGGATTAGATAACCGAGCAGCTCACCCAACTCCGTCGGTGCGCTCCGCAGCTCACTACCGTCAGGGCCGTACCCCGGCAGTTGCGCGCGCGAGTCGAAGTCCCACCGGATGTCGAGTCGCTCACGTAACCAGCCCTGGC
>CBJNAT010000155.1:0-6816 GCA_966434585.1 uncultured Gammaproteobacteria bacterium
CGCGACGCCTCGGGTCTGATGGAGCAAGTCAGACCGTCCGCTCCCATCACGATGTTCGGGCCTGCCAGCGAATCGGTAGCCACCGCGGACAATTGATTCAGTGACTCGCCATCGCGCAGCAGAAATGCAGCGATATAGACGAGCTTGCGGACGCGCTCAGGATAGTGCTCGGCCACTTCGCTGATCACGATGCCGCCGCGGCTGTGTCCGACGAGCACGACGGGCTCGCGCTCAGCGGTAACGATCGCGCCGATTTGCTGGCGCCAACTCGCCAGTGTCACCGCCGCGAGCGGTGTGCGATCTTTGCCGGCGCCTAGAAGATCCGGCGCAATGACGCGGTGCCCTGCCCGTTCCAGCAGCGGCACGATGCGATACCAGCACCACGCGCCATGCCACGCGCCGTGTACGAGTACGAACGTGCTCACCCCGTGACCCCGCTGCTATTGTTGTGCCGCCAATCTCAAGTGCCGTAGTAGCGCTGCCCTTTCGCGGCCATCTCGCGCATCTTCGGCGTCACCTGATACATCGGCCCGAGATGGGCGTAACGCTCGCTCAACGTGACGACCTTTTCGAGCCCGAGCCAATCGGCATACTTGAGCGCACCGCCGAGATACTGCGGGAAGCCCAGTCCCAGCAGTAGCGCCATGTCGAGCTCGGCTGGTGTCTCGACAATGCCGTCCTCCAGCGCGTGCGCCGCCTCGATGATCATCGGCAACATCATTCGCTCCACGATCTCCTGATCGGAGAACTCGCGCAGTCCCTGCGGTTGAGCTGTCGCGAGCAACGAACGAGTGTCCTCCGCAAGCGACTTCTTCGGCTTGCCGGACGCGTCGGCCTCGTATCGATAAAAGCCCACACCATTCTTCTGTCCGAGCCGGCCGTTCGACGCCATCAAGCCCACGCTGTCAGTCCAACTCACCTGCATTCGCTCCGGGAAGCCAGCGGTAATGATGGCCGACACGTGCTTGGCCGTATCCATGCCAACCACATCGTTGAGGTAATGAGGCCCCATCGGCCATCCGAACGCTTCCATCGCACGATCGACCTTCACGAAATCGGCACCGTCGGCAACCAGCCGAGAGGCTGCGAGCATGTAAGGCGTGAGGATGCGATTGACCAGGAAGCCGGGACCATCCTTCACGACGATGGGCGTCTTTCCCATGGCAAGTGCGTAGGCCACGATCGTCGCTGCGGCCACATCGCTAGTCTTGGAACCTTTGATGACTTCCACGAGCGGCATCACCGGCACCGGATTGAAGAAATGCATGCCGACGAAGTTCTCCGGCCGTTCGAGCGGTGCGGCGAGATCGTCAATGCGCAAGCTGGACGTGTTGGACGCAATCACGGCATCCGCTCGCACGAGGCGTTCGAGTTCCGTCAGGACCGCATGCTTGATCTCAAGCTTCTCAACGACGGCTTCGACGACGACATCCACAGCCTCGAAGCCCGCATAGTCGAGCTGCGGAACGATGGACCCGAGCACGGCGTCCGCCTGCGTCTGCTGCAATCGGCCGCTGCCGACCTGCTTCGCAAGTAACTTGCGCGCTTCACCCACGCCCAACTCGAGTTGCTTCTGCTGAATATCCTTCAGCAGCACAGGGGTGCCCCGCAGCGCGCTCGTATACGCAATGCCGCCGCCCATGATGCCGGCACCGAGCACGGCGGCCTGCTTGATCGCACGACCCTTGCGCGCCTGTTCCTTAGATTTTTTCTTGAGCAGCTGATCGCTCAGGAAGATTTGCACGAGCGAGGAAGCGGCTTGGGTGTGGCCGACCTGCGCGAAAGCTTCGGCTTCGAGCCGCAGTGCCTCATCTCGCGAAACGGTTGCCGCCCGTTCCATCAGCTCCACGGCTGCAAGCGCCGCGGGCTGGTGCTTGGGACTCTGCTTCGCAACTTTCTCTTTTGCCGCTGTGAACAGCGCTTGTGCCTCGGCTTGCGGCAAACCTAGGGGCGCCTTCTTTTGCTCTCGTCGCGCACGCCAGTCGATCTCGCCATCCACTGCCTTGCGCAGCAACGCGAGTGCAGCGGTTCGCAGTTGATCGGGCGCTGCAATTTCATTCACCGCACCGGCAGCCAACGCCTGCTCCGCCTTCGCAGGTGCGCCGCTTGCGATCCAATCGATGGCGACCTGTGGACCGGCGACGCGCGGCAGTCGCACCGTCCCACCGAAACCGGGGAAAAGCCCAAGCTTCACCTCCGGCAGGCCAATCTGGGCTTTCGTCGACATCACCCGAAAATCCGCCGCGAGTGCAGTCTCGAGTCCACCGCCAAGAGCGAACCCGTTGATCGCGACGAGGGTGGGCACCGGCAAGTCTTCCAGTGCATTGAAAGTACCGTTCAAGCGCAGCACATGTTCGGCGAGTCTCGCATCGGACCAGGTGAACCACTCGCCGAACTCCGTGATGTCGGCGCCGACGATGAATACGTCCTTCGCGCTCGTGATCAGCACACCGCGCACCGTGGTGTCCCCAGCAATTCGCGTCACTGCTTCCAAGAGCTCCGCCACGGCCGCCTTGTCGAGCTTGTTGATAGTTTCGCCCCGGCGATCAAAGCAGAGTTCCACCAGATCGCCATCGAGCCGGAGAACGCGCGTGAACTTTCCTTCGAACATCAGGTGGTTTCCTCTCAAGTGAGCTTGCGGTCGTCGAGCCCCAGCCCGCGACCGATGATTTCTTTCATGATCTCGTTCGTGCCCGCGTAGATTTTCGTGACGCGGGCATCGCGGTACATGCGCGCAATTCGGTACTCCTCCATATAGCCCGCACCGCCGTGCAGCTGAAGGCATTCGTCGATCGTGCGATTTTCCAGTTCGGTGGCCAGGAGCTTCGCTTCGCTGGCTACCTCCGCGGTCAGCCGGCGGCTGTTTGCGAGCAGGACGCATTGATCCACGAACGTCTGTGTTGCGTCCAGTCGCGCACGCAGCTCGGCTAGCTTGAAGCGCGTGTTCTGCATCGCCCCGATCGGCTTACCGAACGCGCGGCGTTGCTTGACGAACTCCAATGTCAGATCGAACGCCGTCTGCGCGTGCGCGGTCGACTGGATCGCCACCATCAGTCGCTCGATGGCCAGCGCCTGCGCCAGATACTTGAACCCTTGCGTCGGATCGCCGAGCACGTGACTCGCCGGAATCTTCACGTTGTCGAAGAACAGCTCGGCGGTGTCCTGTGCATCGAGTCCCAGCTTGTCCAGCTTCCGCCCGCGGCTGAAGCCTTGCATACCCGCTTCTACGACGAAGAGGCCAATCGAAGCACGCGCCTGCGATTCGGTCCGCGCAGCAACGATCACGACATCGGCGAGCATGCCGTTTGAGATGTAAGTCTTCGACCCATTCAACACCCAGTAGCCGCCATCGGGAGCGGCGACATGTTCGGCACGCGATTTCATCCCGACGAGATCGCTGCCGGCACCCGGCTCCGTCATCGCGATCGCAAGGATCTTCTCGCCACTGATGGCCGGCGGCAGCCAGCGTTGCTTCTGCGCGTCCGTACCGAGCTTGGCGATATAGGGCGCAACGATCATCGAATGAAGGTTTGAGTACAGACCCAGTTCGCCATAGCGGACGTTCTCCTCGGCAACGATCTGCTCGTAGCGAATGTCGTCTATGCCGGCCCCGCCATACTGCTCGGGCGCCCACATGAGCAGGTACCCCTGGCTGCCGAGGTCGACAAACGCCTGCCGGTCGACGTACCCCTGCTCGCGCCAACGCTGTGCTTTCGGCTGCACCTCGCCCTGGTAATAGCGGCGCACGCTATCGCGAAACTGCTCATGTTCAGGCTCGAAGATCGTGCGGGGCATCATGATCGTTTGCCTTTAGCTCGCCAGGGCTGCGCGCGGTTGCGAATGGAATCTGTGTGCCGATGCTGCGCGTGCTTTGAGCCACGGCGAGGGTGCGTAGCGTGCACCGTGTGCTGCCGCGAAGCGCTCGCAATCAGCCACGAAAGCGGCGCAGCCGATACTATCGATGTAGCTCAGCGGTCCGCCAGTCCATTGCGGATAACCAATGCCGAGCAACGCGCCGAGATCCGCGTCCGCGGCATCCGCGATCACGCCCTCCTCTACAGAGCGCGCGGCTTCGAGCGCTTGGATCGTCAGGAAGCGCGTTTTCAACTGCTCGACTGACGGCTGCGTACTGGCTGGCGGGAAATGCTCCGACAGCGCGGGCCACAGGTATTTCTTTCCACCGGGCGGATACTCGTAGAAGCCCCCACCCTGGCGCCGTCCGCGTCGGCCGAGCTGCAACATCTTCTCGATGCAGGGCGCAGCCGCGGCGCGGGTGAAACGCTCGGGTAAGCCGTCCGTGCGCGCTTGCACGATGATGTTCCATGAGAGCTCGAGACTCACTTCATCGAACTGCGCGAGCGGCCCGACCGGCATACCCGCAAGGCGCGCCGCGTTCTCGATCAGCGCAGGCTCGATCCCTTCGGCCAACATGCAAACGCCTTCGTCGATGAACGTCGAGAACACGCGCGTGGTGTAAAAGCCCGGCGAGTCGTTCACCAAGATCGGTATCTTGCTCAGCTGTGCCGAGAGATCCAGTGCGTGAGCGACAGCGGTGTCGTTAGTCTCCCGGCCGCGGATGATCTCGAGCAAGGGCATGCGATCCACCGGCGAGAAGAAATGCAGGCCGATAAAGCGTGCGGGGCACTGCAGTGCTGTTGCCAACCCTGTAATCGGCAGCGTCGAGGTGTTGCTCGCGAGCAGCACCTCGGGCCCGATCATCGCTTCGACCCGCTGCATCACCTCTTGCTTGATGGCGCGATTCTCGAACACGGCTTCGATGACGGCATCGCAGCCATCCAAGGCCGTGAAGTCGATGGTGGTCTGAATTCTTGCGAGTACGGCCTGCGCATCAGTCTGCGTGATTGCACCACGCTCGACCCGCTTCGCGAGCAACTGCTTCGCATGAGTCTTGCCACGCTCGGCCGCCTCTGCCGTGGTATCGAGCAACACCACTTGCATGCCCGCATCTGCGGCAATGTAGGCAATGCCCGAGCCCATCATTCCAGCGCCTAACACGCCCAGCTTGCGCACGGGCGCTGGCGGAACCTGAGTCGGGCGCGCATGCAATTTTTTTGCGCGCTCGGTATTCACGAGCGTGCGCAGCAGATTGCGAGTGACGGGTTGCGCGATGAGGTGACCGAAGTACTTCGCCTCGATGGCGAGCCCCGCCTCGATGCCGGCAATCGTCCCTTCGTAGATGGCCGCGAGAATCGCGCGTGGCGCGGGCAGATGACCCTGCGTTTGCTTGCGCACGGCCGCAGTTCCCACCATGAACGTCTGCGTGGCGCCGGTCGCGAGCGGACCTGTGCCGCCGGGCACGACGAATCCTTTGCGATCCCACGGTTGTACCGCTTCGGGTGCAGTGCGCAGCCATTGGCGCGCCGTTGCAATCACATCGTCGGACGGTGCGAGCGCATGAACGACCCCGAGCTGCAGCGCTTCGGCTGCGGACACGACATTCCCATTCAGGATGAGTGCAGCGGCTCGAGCCACACCCAGCAAGCGCGGCAAACGTTGGGTGCCGCCCGCGGCCGGCATCAACCCATGCTTCGCTTGCGTGAGTCCCACGGCGGCATCGGTTGCAAGAACACGATGGTGGCAGCCGAGCGCCAACTCGAACACTGTATCGAGTGCGCCAGCCTGCAGCGCTGCAACAAAGGGCGTGCCGCCGGTCTCGATGCGACGCACGAGCTGTTGCAGGTTGCGGCTGAGATCTCGCCCCTGCTGGGCAGTCATGCCAGCTTCGCAGTGTTCAGCCCATTCGCGCGCGTTGCTGCTCGCAACGAACGGCCGACCTCTTCCCGGATTGAGGATGGCGCCTTTGATGGCGGTATCGCTGAGAACACGCTCCACGGTGGGAGCGAGATTCGCCAGCAAATCCATCCAGCTCTCTTCGGCGTCGAAGGCGATCAGCGCAATGCCGTCTTCGACCGTGAATGTCAGTGCATTCATGGAATCTCCTAAACGCGTTCGATGACAGTGACGGTAGCCATGCCAGCTGCCGCGCACAGGCCGATGGCGGCAGTGGCCAGATCGCGGCGCTCCAGCTCATCGAGCACGGTGCCGAGAATCATCGCCCCCGTCGCACCGAGTGGATGACCCATTGCGATCGCACCGCCGTTGACGTTGACCTTGTCGTGCGGCACGTCGAGCTCGCGCATGTAGCGCATCACCACCGCCGCGAACGCTTCGTTGATTTCGTGCAGATCGACATCCGCTGCGTTCATCCCGAGCCGCTCGAAGAGCTGCTGCGCGCAAGGCGCAGGCCCCGTCAACATGATCGTGGGCTCGCTGCCGATGGAGCGGAACCCTTTGATCCGTGCTCGGGGCTTCAAGCCGGCGGCGGCGCCGAATGCAGCCGTACCGATGAGTACGGCGGCAGCGCCGTCGACAATTCCCGACGAGTTGCCGCCGGTGTGCACGTGGTTGATCGCTGCGACGCGTGGATAGCGCTCGATCGCCACTGCATTGAAACCTTGCTCGCCCGTCGTGACGAACGCCGGCTTCAGCTTCGCGAGGTCCGCCAGCGTCGTGCTGGGTCGCACATGCTCGTCGCGATCCAGCACGATTTCATTCAACACATCGCGCACCGGCAGGATCGAGCGCGAGAAGTAGCCCTGTGCCCAAGCATGCGCAGCGCGGCGCTGCGATTCGACGGCAAATGCATCGACATCTTCGCGCGTATAGCCGTCCATCGTTGCGATGAGATCGGCGCCGATACCCTGCGGCGCGTAGTGCGAATGCCAAGTCGTCTGCGGATCGGAATACCACGCACCGCCCTACGACCCCATTGCGACGCGCGACATCGACTCGACG
>CBJNAT010000156.1:0-6814 GCA_966434585.1 uncultured Gammaproteobacteria bacterium
CCTGTTTCATGCTTACACCGTCGATGCCCATACGTTGTTCGTCGTCAGCAATCTGCGGCGGCTTGCAATGCCGAAGTACGACCACGAGTTCCCCGAGCTCTCGCGCATCATGCAGTCGCTGCCCAAACCGGAGCTCGCCTATCTCGCGGCGATTTTCCATGACATTGCGAAAGGTCGCGGCGGTGATCATTCGGAACTCGGCGCGGTGGACGCCGAAGCCTTTTGCCTGGAGCAGGGCTTGTCGCGTTACGACGCACGCCTCGTTGCTTGGCTCGTGAAGCATCACCTCGTGTTGTCAGTGACGGCTCAGAAAAAAGACATCAGCGATCCGAAGGTGCTGTACGACTTCGCGAAGCTGGTGGGCGATCAGAACCATCTGGACTATCTGTACGTACTCACGGTCTCCGACGTTCGTGGCACGAACCCGAAGTTGTGGAACAACTGGAAGGCATCGCTCTTCGCGGAGTTCTACGAACGCATCAAACAGGCTCTGCGCCGCGGCCTGGAAAGCCCGATCGACAAAGATCAGCTCATCGCGGAGGTGCAGGCGGAAGCGCGGACGGTGCTGCAGAAGGACGGTCTCAGTAACGAGGACATCGAACACGTCTGGCGACGCTTCACGGAGGCGTACTTCCTGCGCCACACGCCTGAAGAAATCGCCTGGCATACCCAGCTCGTCGCGCCGCGCAAACTGATCGACAAGATGCCGCTCGTATCCGTGCGATTGGAGTCGGGGCGCGGTGGCAGCGCCGTGTTCACATACACACCGCACTCCGAACGAACCTTCTCACGCACGACCGCCGTGCTCGATCAACTGGGTTTGAGCATCGTCGATGCGCGCATCACGCCCACCAACGATGGTTTCAGCCTCGACACGTACCACGTGCTGGAAGACACGGGTGGAGAGATCGTCGAACAGGCGCGCATGGCCGACATCGAGCATCAGCTCGCTCGCGCCCTGAACGACAGCACCGATCGGTCCCCGACGGTTACGCGACGCGCACCGCGGCAAGTGCGGATGTTTTCGACGCCCACGCAGATCAACTTCAGCGAGGACACCGTCAATCAGCGCACGATCATGGAGCTCATCGCAGCCGACCGCCCTGGCCTGCTGTCGGAAGTCGCGAAGGTGCTGGTCGCTCTACAGGTGGATATCTACGCATCCAAGATCGTCACCGTCGGTGAACGCGCCGAAGACGTCTTCTACGTGACGGACGAGCATGGTCAACCTTTGAGCGCAGACGCACAGAAGGAACTCGAGCAGCGGCTCGTTGCTGCGCTCGACGCTCGCAGCTGAGTTACAGACCCGAGGCTGTGGGCTGTAGGCTGTAGGTCGGAGCGCGCCATAGTCGAAGTCACAATGCATCCGCATCTCTCCAAACTCCGTCCCTACCCTTTCGAGCGCTTACGCGCGCTGCTTGCGGGCGCAACCGGGCCCACAGGTCTGAGAGCCATTCCGATGTACATCGGCGAGCCGCGACATGCGCCGCCGGCCTTGGTGATCGAAGCCTTGCAGAAAGGCGCGAACTCGTTGGGCAGTTACCCGCTGGCGCTCGGGCTGCCCGAACTGAGGCAAAACATCGCGAACTGGCTGACGCGCCGCTTCCGATTACCCGCGGGCAGCGTCAATCCGGAAACGATGGTGCTGCCCGTCAACGGCACCCGTGAAGCGTTATTTGCATTCGTTCAGGTCGCCGTCGATCCCTATGGCAACGCCATCGTTGCGAGCCCCAATCCTTTCTATCAGATCTACGAAGGTGCGACCTTCCTCGCGGGCGCTGAACCGTATTTCATGAACGCCGACGCCGACCATCGCTACCTGCCGGATTTGGATGCGGTGCCCGCAGCCATCTGGGAGCGCTGCGCCGTGCTGTTCATTTGCTCGCCCGGCAATCCGACGGGCGCGGTCGCAGACATCGCCTATCTGCAGCGGGCACTGGAACTCGCCGATCGGCACGATTTCATCGTCGCGTCCGATGAGTGCTACAGCGAAATCTACTTCGATGAAGCGAAGCCTCCTCCGGGCTTGCTCGAAGCTGCGGTCAAATCCGGACACTCTCACTTCGAGCGTTGCATGGTGTTCCACAGTCTCTCCAAACGCTCGAGCGTGCCGGGGCTGCGGTCCGGATTCGTCGCGGGCGATCCGCAGCTCATCAAGCCGTTTCACCTGTATCGCACGTATCACGGCTGTGCAATGCCCGTTCACCATCAGCTCGCGAGCGTCCAGGCATGGAACGACGATGCGCATGTGGTCGAGAACCGGGCGTTGTATCGACGCAAGTTCGAGCGCGTCGTGCCGCTGCTGCAAGACGTCATGGACGTGTTCATGCCGGATGCGAGCTTCTATCTCTGGCCAAAAGTCGCCGACGATGAACGCTTCACGCGCGAACTCTTCGAGCAGCAGCACATCACAGTGCTCCCCGGCAGCTACATCGCACGCGACACACCGGCCGGCAATCCAGGACGTGGTCGAGTGCGCATCTCGCTCGTGGCTTCCGTTGAGGAGTGTGTCGAGATGGCCGAGCGAATCCGCCGTTTCATGGCTCGATGAGTCTGTAGCCGACGGTTGGGAGGCTGTAGACTTTGCCGCCCTCCGCCAGCCTCAGGTCTACCCGCTCATGTCCGCCGCCCTCATCGATACGATCACCGCCGCCTTCGAACAACGCGCCGAGTTCTCGCCAAAGAACGCTCCTCAGGACATCCGGGTGGCAGTCGAGACCGCCATCGATCTACTGGATCGCGGTCAAGCGCGCGTTGCAGAGAAAGTGGACGGTGCGTGGCGCGTCAATGAGTGGCTTAAGAAGGCAGTACTGTTGTCGTTCCGCCTGAACGATAACCAAGTGATCCCGGCCAGCTTCACCAACTTCTACGACAAGGTGCCGCTCAAACACGCTGCCTATGACGATGCGCGCTTTCGAGCGGAAGGCGTACGTGTAGTGCCGCACGCCGTCGTCCGTCGCGGCGCGTACGTCGCTCCAAACGCTGTGCTCATGCCCTCCTACGTGAACCTCGGCGCGTACGTTGGCGAGGGCACGATGGTGGATACCTGGGCCACCGTCGGTTCGTGTGCTCAAGTGGGCAAGAACGTGCACATCTCCGGCGGCGCAGGTTTGGGCGGGGTGCTCGAGCCACTGCAAGCGAATCCCACGATCATCGAGGACAACTGCTTCATCGGCGCACGATCCGAAATCGTCGAAGGCGTGATCGTCGAAGAAGGCGCGGTGATCTCGATGGGCGTCTTCATCGGCCAAAGCACGCGCATTTACGATCGTGAGAACGACACGATCATTCGAGGCCGTGTACCTGCCGGCGCAGTGGTGGTGCCCGGCTCACTGCCGTCGGCCGACGGCAAGTATTCATTGAGCTGCGCGGTGATCGTGAAGCGAGTGGATGCGCAGACGCGGGCGAAAACCAGCGTGAACGAGTTGCTGCGCGACTAGGCTAGCTGGCGGGCGATCTCGCCTGCTTGCGATGACGCAGATCTTGGCCGCTGAGCGCGAACACGACCTGCTCGGCGATGTTCTTCGCGTGATCGCCGATGCGCTCCAATCCCTTCAGCGCAAAGACCGTCTCGATCGTTGCGCCGAAATAGTGCTGATCCTGCATCGCCAGCGTCATCAGCTGACGCAGCGCGGCTGCGAACTCGGCATCCAGTTCCGAATCGCGGCTCGCGACACCCCGTGCTAGCTCGCCGTCGAACTCATCGAGTGCGCGAATCGCATCGCGCAGCATGCCCATCGACAAATCAGCCATGTGACGTAAATAGCGCGCCACAGCCGTCACTGGGCCTGAAGGCTCGCCGCTCGCGATACGGCCGGCGAACTTTGCGATCTTCTTCGCTTCATCGCCCGCACGCTCCAGTTCCACGGTGATACGGGAGATTGCGCGTGCGAGCCGCAGATCGCCGGCAACGGGCTGGTGAAGTGCGATCAAGCGGAACGCTTCGCGATCGATGTCGCGTTCGTATTCGTTCAGCTGATCCTCTCGCGCAAGGACTTTGCGCGAGAAATCGACGTTGCCTTCGAGCAGCGCGCGCATCGCGCTACCCACCTGATCGATTGCAAGGCCGCCCATGCTGACCGCCTGCAACCGCAAATCCGCCAATGCCTGATCGAAGGCCTTGGCCGTATGACCCTCAGCCGGATCGCCGCTCGCAGAAGGTTCCATGGCGTTTGCTCACCGCGAGAATCAGCCGTAGCGGCCCGTGATGTAGTCTTCCGTCGCTTTCTTGCTCGGGTTGGTGAAGATCTTGGCCGCTTCATCGAACTCGATGAGCTCGCCGAGATACATGAAGGCGGTGTAATCGGACACACGCGCGGCCTGCTGCATGTTGTGCGTCACGATCAGTACGGTGACTTGATCGCGCAACGTCGAAATCAACTCTTCGATCTTGGCGGTTGCAATCGGATCGAGCGCCGAGGTCGGCTCATCGAACAATAGAATCTCCGGTGTGGTCGCGAGCGCACGCGCGATGCACAGACGCTGCATCTGACCGCCTGACAAAGCCAGCGCGGAATCCGGCAGACGATCCTTCACTTCATCCCACAGCGCCGCACCACGCAGCGCCTTCTCCACTTCCTCGGCGAGGGTGGCGCGGTTGCGCATGCCGCGCAGCCTTAGACCGTAGGCGACGTTCTCGAAGATCGACTTCGGAAAGGGATTCGGCTTCTGGAACACCATGCCGATGCGCAAGCGGACTTCGATGGGATCCACGCCGTGGCCAACCAGGTTCAGATTGTCGGGGTGAAGCGTGATGCTGCCCTCGTAGCGCGTGCCGGGCTGCAAATCGTGCATGCGATTGAAGCAGCGCAGAAACGTGCTCTTGCCGCAGCCCGAAGGACCGATCAGCGCGGTCACCTGACGATCCGCAATCGGAATGGTCAGGTTCTTCAGGGCGCGATTGCTGCCGTAGTAGAAGCTCAGGTTGTCGACGGCTGCCTTCACGTTCATCGTGCGCACTTGCCGCGTGTCATCGACGGCAATGGAAATGCGCGGCGTCACGGAGTTCGAACTGTTCTGCTTCATCGTCGTATCCGCCTGCGAAGCGCCAGCGTCATGTCGGGCACGCGATGTGCTGGTTGATTCCATGAGGTCACCCGTCGTAAGCGTGCGTGAATTACCAGTTGATCTTCTTGCGGAAACGATAGCGAATCCAGATCGCGATGCCGTTCATGATCAAGGTCATCGCGAGCAGGATGGCGCCGGCCGCAGCAGCGTTCGCCTGGAACGCTTGGTCGGGACGCGACACCCAGTTGAACATCTGGATGGGCATCGCGGTGAAAGGATCGTTCAACCACTGGAAGGAAATGAACGGCGGCTCGCTGCTGATCGGCGCCGAGGGCAAGAAGGCGATGAAGCTCAACGCGCCGATCGTGATGATGGGCGCCGTCTCGCCGATCGCGCGCGACAAGCCGAGGATCATGCCGGTGAGAATGCCGCCGGTGGAGTACGGCAGGACGTGATCTTTCGTGACTTCCCAGCGCGTGGCCCCCAACCCATAGGCTGCCTCGCGAATGGCTTTCGGCACTGCGCGAATCGCCTCTCGCGTTGCAACGATCACGATCGGGAGGATCAGCAGCGCAAGCGTGAGTCCCGCGGCCGCGATGCTCTGTCCGAGGCCGAACTGGTACACGAACAGCCCCAGCGCGAGCAGCCCATACACGATGGAAGGCACGCCGGCGAGGTTCGTCACGTTGATCTCGATGATCGCGGTGAACCAGTTCTTCGGCGCGTATTCCTCGAGGTACACGGCGGCAGCGACCCCGACTGGGACCGCGCACAACGCGGTAACCAGCATGATGAGCGAAGTGCCGACCCAGGCCCCGAGAATGCCCGCTCGCTCCGCACGTCGCGAAGGGAACGAGGTGAAGAACTCCCACCCGAAGCGCGGCGCGCCATCGATCACGAGGTCGATGAACAGCACGGCGAGGATGAGAAGACACATCATCATCACGAGCAGGCCCACGACAACGAAGACCTGGTCCAGCAATTTGCGACGATTCAGATCGCTACGCAGCGCTTCGAAATCGGTGCGGATGGCAGAGGCTTGAGCGCTCATCAATAGGCCTCACGAAAGCGGCGTGTGAGCGAGAAGCCCACGACGTTGAAGAACAACGTGATCAGCATGAGCACGAGACCCGCAGCAAAGATGCTCTGGTAACCGATGCTCCCGTGCGGCAGGTCGCCGAGGCTCACTTGCACGATGTATGCAGTGATGGTCGCGGCCGGCTCGCGGGGATCGAACGTCAGGTTGGGCTGCATGCCCGCAGCGATCGCAACGACCATCGTTTCGCCCACGGCACGCGAGATACCAAGAATGAACGCTGCGGCAATACCCGAGAAAGCGCCCGGCACGACCACGCGAAGCGCCGTTTGCAAACGGGTCGCTCCCATCGCGTAGGAGCCTTCGCGCATGTAACGCGGGACGGCGCGCATCGCATCCTCGCTGACGGAGCTCACATAGGGGACGATCATCAGGCCGATGACCAGACCCGCACTCAGCATGTTGAAACCGGGCAGATCGGGGATGATGGACTGCAGCAGGGGCGTGACCGCTCGCAGTGCGAAGTAGCCGAACACGACGGTGGGCACCGCGCCCAGCAGCTCGAGAATCGGCTTCACCGTTTCACGCACACGGTGGGTTGCGAATTCGCTCAAGTAGATCGCGATGATCGTACCGAGCGGGACGGCGACGACCAGCGCCACCATCGTCGTCGTGAGCGTGCCGGCGACGAGCGGCAGGATGCCGTAGCGCGCGTCGGAGAACAGAGGTGTCCACATCGTGTCGGTCAGGAACTCCTTGATCGACACATGG